>JABFXD010000265.1 GCA_013361925.1 Streptomyces sp.
GCACCGCCGAAGATCCGGAAGTCGTGCGCGTAGACGAAGACCGTGCGGCCCTCCACCGTGCCCCACCCGGTGATCACACCATCGGTGAACGGCTTCTTGGCCTCCAGACCGAAGCCGACCGCGCGGTGCCGGCGCAGCTGCTCGACCTCCTGGAAGGAACCCGCGTCCAGCAGCAGCTCGATGCGCTCCCGTGCGGTCAGCTTGCCCTTGGCGTGCTGCGCCTCGGTCGCCTTCTCACTCGGTCCGGCCAGTGCCTGGGCACGGATCTCGTGCAGCTCGGCCACTCGCCCACGGGCGTCCGTCGGCTCACTCGGCGCGTCATCCAAAACGGTCATGTAGTGACCTTACGAAGCCTCGCAAGGAAAGCGGGCCGTCGACTCCGTACAGTCTCCGGCCCGTTTTCCTGGTAGCCCTGAACAGAACCTGAGCGGCATGCAGCCGTTCCGACTGCTCAGGGGGCATCCCGGTTGTAGGGGTCAGACAAAGCCGTCAGGCGAGAGCCACCTCACATTCGCGCGTGGCGCATGCCCTCCCTGGAGTGACACGGAGGCGCAGACGGCGGCCCGTGGCGAGGATCTCGACCGAGTCGTCGGCCCTCAGGACGGTGCGTACCGGGTGGTCCCAGGTGATCTCCAGGGGCTCGCCCGTGCGCGGCGGCTCGCTCACGCAGAGGGTAGTGGCGCGACCCCGGCGCCGGACCAGCACGCTCGCGCCCGAGGAGGCGGTGAGCGGCCCCGCCGTCCCGGCCTGCCAGAAGTTGACGGCCGTCAGACCGAGGGAGGGGATCCTGACCCCCTGCCGGGTGGCGTCGTTGGCGAGGACCGACATCCGGTGGCGGTCGGCGGCCCGGGCGGCGGTCTCCTGGCGGGTGGCGCCGGGCAGCAGGACATAGACGTACGAGGCGTCGACCGGGTCGGTGCCGTGGTCGAGCCAGAGGGTCTGCCAGCGGCGGGTGGCCTGTTCCGTCGTACTGGTGGTGTTGATGTCGGACCAGGCGCCGGTGCGGTCCTCGCGCAGGGCGCGGAGTTCGCCGTACGGCACCACGTAGCCGCCGTGGCCTTCGAGGTGGGCCCAGCCGTGGCCGCGTACGAAGGCCTGGGTGCCGTTCTCCCCCAGGTTGCGGTTGTCGACGACCGTCTCGACCGGGACGCCGTCGGCGCAGGTGATGCCGGCGCCCAGGCAGATCACCGCGTCGTCGGCGCAGAACCATGACGTGCGGGCCTGGAGGGTGGAGCCGAGGCCCTTGAGGTGCTGGCCGATCGCCGCGTACTCGCCGTCGCTCACGCCCCCGACCCACCGCACGTCGGGCTTGGGCTCGCCCCACTCGCCGCCGGCCTTGTCGGGGAGGCGGCGGGTGGAGACGGTCGTACCGGGGAGGCGGTACCAGTCGACCGTCGGCCAGTACCAGTCCGTGTACTGGTCTCCGTTCCCCTCGGCCCACCAGGAGAGCATTCCGGCTCCCGTGTGCCAGCCTCGCGGGTTCTCGCCGTTGCCGCACTCGTAGGACGCGATGCGGTCGCTCGCCATGGCGATGTTCGCGACGAAGCGGGGGCGGCGGTGGACGGCCCGGTCCATGGCGGCGAAGAGGTGGTGGCCGAGAGGGGCGGGGGTGGCGGGGATCGGTGATTCGGCCACCGCCTGGAGCCGGGCCAGGTCGGCGACCCCGAACTGACGTGCCGTCAAGATGGGTGTGACGGTGTCCCGTTCGATCCAGTCCTTGATACGGCCGTGCCAGCGCTGACGCTCCACCGGGCTCGCGCCGGCCGCGAGGAGGGCGATGGCGGCGATGACGCCCTGGCCGTGGAAGTGGTCGCTGCGCAGGACGTGCCGGTCGTCGCTCTTGAGGTAACCCCGGCTGATGGCACGGCCGTTGACGCTGTCCATCATCAACCCGTCGTGGATCAGGGGCGCGTAGGCGTGCTCGACGCTGTCGAGGACGATCTGCCGGGCGGGGTCGGTGACCTCCCACGCGGAGCCGGCGAGCAGGGCGAAGAGGCGGCCGAGGCCGTCCAGCA
>JABFXD010000005.1 GCA_013361925.1 Streptomyces sp.
CCGACCCCGAACAGGACGTCCTGCTCGCCGACTCCGTCGGGGTCGCCCTGCTCGTCGTGCTCGACACCCTGACGCCCGCCGAACGCCTGGCGTTCGTGCTGCACGACCTGTTCGCCGTGCCCTTCGAGGAGGTCGGCGAGGTCGTCGGCCGTACCCCCGCCGCCGCCCGCCAACTCGCCAGCCGCGCCCGCCGCCGCGTACAGGGCGCGCCCGCGCCCGACGCCGACGAGGTGCGCCGACGCCAACGCGAGGTCGTCGACGCGTTCCTGGCCGCCGCGCGCGAGGGCGACTTCGAGGCCCTGGTCGACGTACTCGACCCGGACGTGGTCGCGCGCACCGAGGCCGGCGTCACGGCCGGCGCCCTCGCGGTGGCGAGGGGGGCGACGCGCTTCGCGGCGATCGCCCGGATCTCGAGGCCCGCCCTGGTGGACGGCCGGACCGGGCTCGCGGTGCTGATCGACGGAAGGGTGGAGCGGACGCTGGCGTTCACGTTCGTACAGGAACGGATCGCGGTGATCGACATCGTGACGGAGCACGCGCGCGTGGCGGAGAGCGAGGTGGAGATCCTCTAGCTCAACGCCAGCACCCCCACGGTCTCTCCCTCCACCGTCTCCCCGTTCGGCCGGAATCCCAGCCCGAGATAGAAGTTCTCCGGCCCGTGCTCCCCGGGATGCCAGGTGACGTACAGCTCCGTGCCGCCCCGCCGCCGGATCTCCGCCGCCACCGACTCCACCGCGAACCGCCCGTACCCGCGCGCCTGCGCGTCCGCGGAGATGTTCAGCCGCCACAGTCCGGAGCGGATGAGGGTGCCGTCGTCGGCCCAGTCGATGTCGAAGAAGGCCATCAGGAAGCCGACCGGCCGGTCACCGTCGACGATCAGACGGGGCCAGGCGGTGCCGGGATGGACGTAGGCCTCGGCGAGGGACTTCACCACGGGAGAGACCGCGAATTCCTGCTCGGGCCGGACGCGAATGCCGAGGGCGGCGTCGATATTGCGCGGGGTTATTTCTTCGAGGCGGGGGCCGGGGCCGTGCGTGATCATGCGCGGCACCTTAGACGGACCGCTCCACGGGGCACACACGAATTACCGTCACCCCAACTGCCGATACCGCCCCTTGAAGTACGCGAGCGGCCCTCCGTCGGCGCTCGGCACGCGCGCGGTGAGCACCCGGCCGATGACGAGCGTGTGGTCCCCGGCCCGCACGCGCTGTTCGGTACGGCACTCCAGGGTCGCCAGCGCTCCGCCCACCAGCGCCGCCCCGGTGGCCTCGCCGCGGACGTACGGGATGTCCTCGAAGAGCAGCCGGTCGCTGAGCCGGCCCTTCATCGCGAAGCGCCCCGCGATGTGCCGCTGGCTCTCGGCGAGGACGGAGACGGCCCACAGCGGCTGTTCGTCGAGGAGGTCGTCCATGCGGGAGCCTTCCCGCAGGCTGACCAGCACCAGCGGCGGGTCGAGGGAGACCGACATGAACGCGGTGGCCGTCATGCCGACGTCCTCGCCCTTGGGCCCGTCGGGGTCGAGCGGTGGCTCGAAGGCGGTCACCAGGACCACGCCCGAGGCCAGCCGGGACATGGCGGCGCGGAACTCGTCGTTGCTCACCCCCTCAGGATGCCCGGAGGGGAGGACGGTGGCGGTGGGGGCTGTGTTCGGCACGTCGGGAACGCTAGTGTCCGCCCGGTACGCGCCGCATCGGACCTCAGCCCGAACTCGGACCTAGGACCCCCGACGGACCACCCGGCACGCATACGCACCGCACCCGCACATGCCAACAAACTTTGCGTTCAGTAAACGCACAGCGAAAACGCAGAAACACCACTCAATTGTTCATCTTTAGCTGTGACTTGAGTCACAAGGGGCATTAATTGTTGACCCTGTGTACCGAGTGAGCAGCGCGCTGTGATTCAGTGGCGGGGAAGCTGCCAGAACGATACGCCGATGAGAACCCTTGATTCGCTGCGAGGTCTCGGGGGGAGGGCGAGCATGGAGACCGAGTCGGAGCCCTACGTCCG
>JABFXD010000109.1 GCA_013361925.1 Streptomyces sp.
GTGGGATGGGTGGCGTGGGCGTCGGCGAGCACCCGGCTGTCGAGGCGCCGCACGTCGTACGGGCACAGGATGGTCACCGTACGGCCCTCGAAGGCGGCGTTGATCAGGGCCTCGTGCTGGACGCAGGCCGGGTACTCGTCGGAACTGCGGCCCGCCCAGATCGGTTCGCCGACGATCCGTACCCGACGCCCCGGCGCCTGAGCATCGGCGAAGGCACGCAGCACACCGGGGATGATCCGCCCGGGATTACGGCCGACCTCACCCATGTCGAGCAGCCGTACGCCATCGGCGTCGCCCCCGAGCCCGTCCCGCACCAGCCGCAGATTCTCCCCGGGCACCGCCACGGCAACCGGCTCCCCCAGGGCAAGCCCTTCCCGAACGAAGCGAAGCGTCCCGTCGAGATACTCCCGAGTGCCCCGATAGAACAACGCGGGATGAACAAACCCCCCGTCCCCGCCCCCACCACAGGCCCCGTCAAGCCCACCCGACCGCCCGAACGCGTCCGGCCCTGCGCGCCCACCCGATCCACCACACGCGCCCGACCCTTCGAACCCACCCGAAGAAGCAGCCCCCGCCCGACCGACCCCGCCGGAAGAGCCGCCCCCGCCCGCCCAGCCGGGCCCACCCTCCCCGCTCGCGTCTCTCATGCCGTGCCGTTCATGACGTGTCACTCATGCGTGCCGCTCATACAGCTCCCCGCTGGTCCTGGACGTAGCCGCGCGTACCCGCCGTGGGGCCGATCATTCCCCGCCGGGCGGGTGTAGCCGGTGGCGGGCAGGGCAGGCGGACGTCAGGCGTGCCGACGGAACGAACGGGCACGGACAGGGTCGTACGGCACCGTGGCGACGGGCGGGTATCTACGAGGCGGGGACATGGACTCAGCGGCGCACAGTTCTCTCGCGGGGCGGGTCAGCCCTCTGGTCATCAGGGGACGTACGGACGCGGGCCGCGCCGAGCTGAGGCCGTGCGGCGAGCTGGTGCACGGCTGCGTGGACGTCCTGAACGAGACGCTGACGGCCCTGCCGTCCGATGTCCGCAGGGTCGAACTGCACATGGCCGACGTGGTGTTCATGGACACGGCGGGGCTCCAGTTCCTGGAACTGCTCAGCCGCTACGGCCGCCGTCGGCACATCCCCGTGGCCGCCACCCACTGGAGCGGCCAGCCGCGTCGCATCCTGGAACTCGCCGGCCTCGACACCACCGACCCGCTGCACCCGACACCGCCGCCTCCGACCTCGTCCGCCGCCGTCCCCGAGCCCGGATCGCCGGCCCGCTCCGTGGTGGCCCTGGAGCGCGCCGAGCAGCTGCACATGCTGCGCACGGAGGTACGGCAGCTGCGGCAGGCGATCGTCTCCCGGCCGGTGATCGACCAGGCCCGCGGGATGCTCATGGCTACCCACGCCTGCACATCGGACGACGCCTGGCACATCCTGCGCGAGACGTCGCAGCTGTCCAACACCAAGCTGCACACGGTCGCGGCGGCGCTCACCGCCGGCGCGGGGACCGACGGCCCGCCGCCGTCCGAGGCGATCCGCGCGGCCCTGCGCACCGCGGTCACGCGCCGCCTGCGCTGAGGCCGCCCCAGCGCGGGACACAGGCCGGACACAGAGGACCCACAGGCAGGTAGAGGGTTAACCCTCTGCGGCTGCCGCACAGCCCTCGATTGACCGCTTCGCGCATGACATGCCTACGTCAATCCTGTCATTCTCCCTCCACCTGCTCGGCCCTGCACTGCACCGCTCAGCCCGACCCGGACAGCACATCCGTCTGCCCGGTCTGTCACCGGCCGCAGGCCCTGCGGCCGTCGCAGTAGGAGCAAGAGTGAGACGAACCCCCCGTCCGGCGGCCACCGCCGGAGCCCTCGCCGCCACGGCCGCGCTGCTGGCCCTCGGCCTGCAAGCGGTCCCCGCGACCGCCGCCCCCGCATCCCCCCACCCGAGCCCGCTGCGCACCGGCGGCCTGGAGGCCAAGCTCTCCCCGGCCCAGCGCACCGCACTCATCAAGAGCGCCTCCGCGAAGACGGGCACGACCGCCCGGTCGATCGGCCTCGGCGCCAAGGAGAAGCTGGTCGTCAAGGACGTCGTCAAGGACAACGACGGCACGCTCCACACCCGTTACGAGCGCACCTACGCCGGCCTCCCCGTCCTCGGCGGCGACCTGGTCGTCCACACGCCCCCGGCCTCGCAGGCCGCCGGCACCGTGAGCACCAGCTTCAACAACAACCGCCGTACCGTCTCCGTCAAGTCGACGACCGCGACGTTCGGCAAGTCCGCCGCCCAGTCGAAGGCGCTGAAGACAGCCAAGGCGCTCGACGCCACCAGCCCGGCCGCCGAGAGCGCCCGCAAGGTGATCTGGGCCGGCGAGGGCACCCCGAAGCTGGCCTGGGAGACGGTCGTCACCGGCTTCCAGGACGACGGCACACCCAGCAAGCTGCATGTCATCACCGACGCGAGCACCGGCGCCGAACTCTCCCGCTTCGAGGGCATCGAGACCGGCACCGGCAACAGCCAGTACAGCGGCACGGTCACCATCGGGACCACGCTGTCCGGTTCGACGTACCAGCTGTACGACACCACGCGCGGCGGCCACAAGACGTACAGCCTCAACAACGGCACGTCCGGCACCGGCACCCTGATGACCGACACCGACGACACCTGGGGCACCGGGTCGGGATCCAACACCCAGACGGCCGGCGTCGACGCGCACTACGGGGCGCAGGTCACCTGGGACTTCTACAAGAACACCTTCGGGCGGAGCGGCATCAAGAACGACGGTGTCGCCGCCTACAGCCGCGTCCACTACAGCACGGCGTACGTCAACGCCTTCTGGGACGACGACTGCTTCTGCATGACCTACGGCGACGGCACCAGCAGCACCCACGCGCTGACCTCGCTGGACGTGGCCGGCCACGAGATGAGCCACGGCGTCACCTCCAACACGGCGGGGCTCAACTACACCGGTGAGTCGGGGGGCCTCAACGAAGCCACCTCCGACATCTTCGGCACCGGCGTCGAGTTCTACGCCAACAACTCGACCGACGTGGGCGACTACCTCATCGGCGAGAAGATCGACATCAACGGCGACGGGACGCCGCTGCGTTACATGGACGAGCCCGACAAGGACGGTTCGTCGGCGGACAGTTGGTACTCGGGCGTCGGCAACCTGGACGTGCACTACTCGTCAGGGCCCGCGAACCACATGTTCTACCTGCTGAGCGAGGGCAGCGGCAGCAAGACCATCAACGGCGTCACCTACAACAGCCCGACCTCCGACGGGGTCGCCGTCGCCGGCATCGGCCGGGCCGCCGCGCTTCAGATCTGGTACAAGGCGCTGACGACGTACATGACGTCCAGCACCAACTACGCGGGCGCCCGCACCGCCGCCCTCAACGCCGCCGCGGCCCTCTACGGCACCAGCTCCACGCAGTACGCCGGGGTCGGCAACGCCTTCGCGGGCATCAACGTCGGCAGCCACATCACGGTCCCGACCACCGGCGTCACGGTCACCAACCCGGGCAGCCAGACCTCGACCGTCGGCACCGCGGTGAGTCTTCAGATCAGCGCGAGCTCCAGCAACAGCGGCACGCTGACCTACGCGGCGACCGGCCTGCCCACGGGCCTGTCGATCAGCGGCTCGACCGGCGCCATCTCGGGCACCCCGACCACCGCCGGTACGTACAGCTCGACCGTCACCGTGACCGACAGCACCGGCGCGACCGGCACCGCCTCCTTCACCTGGACCGTCAACTCCAGTGGCGGTGGCGGCAGTTGCACCTCGACCCAGCTGCTGGGCAACGCGGGCTTCGAGTCCGGCAACACCACCTGGACCGCGACCAGCGGCGTCATCACCAGCTCCAGCAGCCAGGCCGCCCGCACCGGCTCGTACAAGGCGTGGCTGGACGGCTACGGCGCCACCCACACCGACACGCTCTCCCAGTCGGTGACCATCCCGAGCGGCTGCACGGGCACGACGTTCACCTTCTATCTGCACATCGACACGGCCGAGACCACCACCAGCACCCAGTACGACAAGCTGACGGTCACCGCCGGTTCGACCACCCTGGCCACCTACTCGAACCTCAACGCGGCCTCCGGGTACGTCCAGAAGTCGTTCAGCCTGTCCGCCTTCGCGGGCCAGACCGTGACACTGAAGTTCTCCGGTGTCGAGGACTCCTCGCTCCAGACGAGCTTCGTCGTCGACGACACGGCGGTGACGACCAGCTGAGTTCAGTGCCGGGCGAACTGCAGGCTCGTCCCCTGCACGACGTTCGGCTTGAGGGCGATCCCGTCCACCGTCAGCTGCTCCCCGTAGATGTCGGTGACGCGGATCGCCCCACCACAACCGGCGCCCCCCTCGGAGAGGAAGTAGTTGTACTCGGCGCGGGGCAACACGGTCCAGCCGCCGCTGGTACGCACCTCCAGCCTCGCCACCGGGTTCCGGTGGCCGAGCACCTGGATACCGCACCAGTAGCGGCTGGACCCGGTCTTGTACCGGACCGAGAGCGTGTCGGCGGTGCCGGGGCTCACCAGGCTCCAGGTGATGGGTATCTCGCCCTTGACCGGCGCGGCGAGCTTCGCGAAGGCCTGGGCACTGAGGTCGAGTTGGCCGACCCGGCAGGGCGCGGGGCACTCGTTCGTGATCCGCACGGTGATCGACGCACCGCTCGCGGCCCGGACCTGGACGTACGCCCCGCACGCCTTGGACGTCTCGTAGTCGGCGGTGTTCATGGCGGCGGTCATGACGTCGTCGGTCGGTCCGAAGGTGCAGGCGCCGTCGCCGTTCCCGGCGTCGTAGAAGGTGGCGACTCCGCTGTAGGTGACGCCGGGTTTGATCCGCCCCGCCAACGAGCCTGTGCCGGACGGGGCTTGGGGGGTGCTGGTGGCCTTGGGGCGCTTGGACGCGGTGGCCTTCGGGGTGGCGGACTTCTTCTTCGAGGCGCTGGGAGTCGGCGAAGCGCTCGCCGACGGCTTCCGCGTCGCCGCTGGGGACGCGGAGGTGACCGCCGCCGAACTGCTGCTGTCGGCCACGGACACGGCCGTCCCGGAGCCGGCGCCGGAGCCGCCACCGGGCCGGAACGCCACGATCACGGACGCGAGGAGTGCTACGGCCCCCACCGCGACGGCGATGAGAAGGGCGCGTGACTTGGGGGGACGGCGATGCGAGGAGGGAGGCGCCACGGCTGAGGTCCTTGTGTGTCGGGTGGGGCTTCGGGGACGGAAGCCTTCGACGTACAGTCGCCGCAGGATCCCAGAAGGTTGCCGGGCGGGAGGCGCGAATGACGACAACGGTGACGCTCCTGCATCCGGGGGCCATGGGCGCCCCGGTCGGCGGCCAGGCGGCCCGCACCGGGACCCGCGTCCTGTACGTCCCGACCGGCCGCGGTCCGGCCTCCGTCGAACGGGCACGTCAGGCGGGCCTGGAGGCGGCCGACTCCCTCGAATCGGCCCTGTCCGTCAGCGACCTGGTCCTCTCCATCTGTCCGCCGCACGCCGCGGAGGACGTCGCCCACGAGGTCCTGGAACACGGCTTCCGGGGCGTCTACGTCGAGGCCAACGCCATCAGCCCGGACCGCGCGACCCGCATCGGCAAGGCCTGCGCCGAGCGCGGCGCGGTGCTGGTCGACGGCTCGATCATCGGCGGTCCTCCGGCAGGGGGCAGCGGCCCCCGTCTCTATCTGAGCGGCGACACGAGGGCGGTGGCGATGACGGCCGCGCTCTTCGAGGGCACGGACGTCCCGGCCCGCCCGCTCGACGCCGGGATCGGCGCGGCCTCTGCGCTGAAAATGGCGTACGCCTCGTTCCAGAAGTCGGCACGTGTCCTGGCGGCCGTCTCGCACGCCCTCGCAGCGAGCCATGGCGTCGGCGAGGAACTGACGCGGGAGGGTCGGGAGTTGACGGCGCGCATCCTCGCCGAAACCGACCACTTCCCCAGCGTGGCCGCCCGTGCCTGGCGCTGGGCGCCGGAGATGGAGGAGATCGCCGCCGCCCTGGACGCCGTAGGACTGCCGCCGGACATGGCCCAGGCCTCGGCGGCGGTGCTGCGGCGCTGGAGCGGTGACAAGGACCGGCTCGATCTGCCGCTGGAGGAGGTGTTCGCGCATCTGCGCACGCCCGTGGGCCCCGCCACGGACGACGCGGCGGGGCCCACGGGATGACGGGAACGGTGTGTCACCGGTGGTGCGGTGACGTCAGGTAGTGCTGCCTGAGGAGCTCCCTTCCGTAGTCGTTGCCGTTGGGGGTCCGGATGATCGAGTGGACGTGCAGCTGGGTCGCGCCGCCGCCCTGTGTGGCGCCGTACGCGCCCGCCAGCGGGCCCGGGCCCTGGCAGTCGACCTCCACCCATACGACGGGGCTGTGCACCCGCACGTAGAAGGCGTCGTCGTCGCCGGTGCCGCCGGCCCAGGTGACATAGGTGTCCGAGAGGTGCTGGGCGACCTCGGACATCCGCACCTTCGCGGCGTCCGCCTTGGCGCGGCCCACGAAGGCCTCGACGATCGCGAGGAGCTTCTTCTTCTGGGCGGCGTTCAGCTTGTTGCCGCGCAGGCCCGTGTACTCCTGGACCGCGTTGTCGGAGAAGGCGCCCGCCTTCATCGACTCGTTCGACTTGGTGGCGGACTCGATGGCCACCGCCTGCTGGGCCGAGGTGAGGGAGTTGATGAAGGCGAGGGAGGCGAGGACCTCCTCGTGGCACACGGTCACGGTCTCGCCGTCGATCTCCATGGTGGTCGGCTCCGAACCCCAGAAGCAGGGGCTCATCACGACCTGGTCGCCGAGGACGAAGTAGTTGATGACGAGGTGGTGCCCGTCGAACTGGAAGCCCCAGGGCTCGGTCGCGGACGGGGTGCCCATGACGGTCCAGTAGTAGGCGTCCTCGTTGAAGGCGGTGGTGTTGCCGATCGCCTCGCCCGCCGCCTGGTTGATCTTCCGGATCTTCTCCGTGGTCTCCAGGCCGTCGGCGCTGAGCGCGGCCTTCAGCAGGGCGGTGCCGAGGGCCTTCTGGTCGTCGCTCAGGTCGGCGAGCGAGACGCCCTGGCGCTCGTAGGAGTCGACGTTGCTCCACAGCCGCCACTCGGTGGAGTGCACGGTGAAGACGGTCGAGGTCTTCTGGTCGTCGCTCAGCCCGGCGAGGAAGGCGTTCGCGGCGGTGATGACGGGGGCGGTCGCCACGCCCGTCGAGTGGATCGTGAACAGGTCGTCGATCCGGTTGCCGTCGGTGGTCAGACCGAAGAACTCCTCGGTGATCGACTGGTTGCCGGGTCCTCCGGCGCCCCCGCCCGGGCCGCCGCTGGGCGCACCGCTGGGCGTGGCGCTCGCGTCGGCCGTCCCCGTGCTGTCGTCGGCCAGCGCGGCCCAGGCACCGGCGCCACCCATCGTGGCGACGGCCGTGGCACCGGACGCGAAGAAGACCTTGCGCATGAAGTTGCGGCGGCTCGCGTGGGCGCGACGCGCGACCTCGGCCTCCTGCTGCGGCTGCCCACCGGTGTCGAGCTCGGCCATCGTGGTCCGCTCCCTTCGTCCTGGCCACGTCCCCTGCGGACCGGCCACCGGACAACCACCCTGGTGGCCCTAACTGAGGCTCCGCTGAAGCGAGTTCGCCGACCGGGCCGTACACAGCCGCTACGACGGCACTGACCAGGCTTTCTATGAGGAAGCCGTGGATCGTGCGCCGGCCCTGGGCAACGTCACCCTGAACTCCGTGCGCCCCGTCTCGCTCGCCACCTCGATCCGTCCGCCGTGCGCCTCCGTGAGCGCCGCGGCGATGGCGAGGCCGAGCCCCGAGCCGCCGCCCTGGCCGGGGGCGCGGGTGCGGGAGGCGTCGGCGCGGGTGAAGCGCTCGAAGACGGCCGGGAGGAGCTCGGCCGGGATACCGGGCCCGTCGTCCCGTACGACGACCACGCACGCGGTACGGCTCGCCGCCACCTCCACCTCGATCCGGGTGCCGGGCGGGGTGTGGGCGCGGGCGTTGGCGAGGAGGTTGGCGACCACCTGGGTCAGCCGGGCGGCGTCGCCGGTCACCACGGCCGGTTCGTCGAGGCGCAGCGCGAGCTGCCATTCGTGGCCGGCCCCGGCGGCCCGCGCGTCCCACACCGCCTCGGCGACCAGCGTCGCGAGGTTGACGTCGCTCTCCTCCAGCGGCCGTCCCTCGTCGAGGCGGGCCAGTAGCAGCAGGTCCTCCACCAGCCCGGTCATGCGGGCGGACTGCGCGGAGACCCGCTGCCAGACCACGGCGGGCGGGACCGGGGCGGCGCCCTGGTCCATCAGCTCGGCGTATCCGGCGATGGAGGCGAGCGGGGTGCGCAGTTCGTGGCTCGCGTCGGCGAGGAAGCGCCGCATCCGGTCCTCGCTGCGCCGCAGTTCGGCGAGGGAGGACTCGACGCTGTCGATCAGGACGTTGAGGGCGGCGCCCACCTGCCCGACCTCGGTGCCGGTGTCGGGATGCGGGACGCGGGTGAGTTCGCCGGTGCCGAGCGGTCCGTTCGCCACCTCGACGGCGGTGGCGGCGACCTGCCCGAGGGGCCGCAGCTGCCGCCGTATGACCCAGGCGCAGACCGTGCCCACGCCGGCCAGGCCGACGACGGCGA
>JABFXD010000811.1 GCA_013361925.1 Streptomyces sp.
GACCGGGAAATCACTCAGGGTGACGGACCATCCGCAATGTGCTGAACTTGTGAAGACCCTTGCGGCCGAACTTCCCGGAGTGCCTCAACTCCGCTTGACCGAGGGGCCGTACAGGACTTACGTTCTGAATGTGCGGCCTTTCGCAGCCGCCCGCAGTCGCGAAGCCCCCGGTTGTTCCCCCGTGATCGGGGGCTTCGTTCTGCCCTCAACCCCCTTTTCGGGCGCTCCGAGGCGCGATTCGCTCACCCTCGGTCACCATCGGGAATGCGCCCCATCTGCTCCCACCTCGTCAAACGTCCTGTGCGGCACCCTTCGGCGGGCCCCACCCCCGCGGGTACGATGCCCTCGGTGCGACCTACGGACGGCAGCTCTGCGCACCGTCGCAACTCCGGTCCGCCGCAAGGCGGTTCGATCAAGGCGGTCGGCGGGCGACGGCTCGGTGGCCAACCAGCGGGGGCACGGTTTGTGGGGGACGTGATGGACTTCGGCACGCAGGGCCCGCAGGCCCCGGCCGACCTCGCCTGGCTGCGAGGTGTGGATGCCTACACGATGGGCGCCTATCCGCAGGCGGAGGAGGAGTTCCGCGCCGCGGTGCGGATGGACCCGGGGATGGCCGACGGCTGGCTCGGGCTGCACGCGCTGCGCGTCGACACGACGACCGCGCTGCTGCGCATGTTCCGGCACCGGGAACGCTTCGGGGAACAGCGCGCCCGGCATCGCCGCACGCTCAACTCCTGGTACTGGCTGGGCTGGTGGGTGCAGCCGGTGCTGGAGAGCCCGCGCGATCTGCTGCTCGCGCACGCCTCGCACTGGCTCGACGGACGCCATGTCCCGGAACTGGACCGGGCGTTGGCGGGTCTGCCGCCCGTGGACGCCGATCCGCAGGTGCGTTTCCTGCACGCGTGCCGGTCCTATCTGGTCAAGGACTGGGACCAACTCGTCCGGCACACCGACCCGTTGATCGACGATCCGCTGCTCGGCATCGAGGCGGGGCTGTTCGGTGGCATGGCCCGGGTACGCCTGGAGATGTACGGCCAGGCCGAACCACTGCTGTCGGCGGCGCTGATGCGCTGCCGCAGCGAGCAGCCGCAGCGCAAGGAACTGCGCTACTGGCTCGCCCGGGCCCACGAGGGCACCGGCCGCTCCGCCGCCGCGCTCCCCCTCTACCGCGCCGTGCACCGGGTCGACCCGGCGTTCATGGACACCTCGGCCCGACTGGCGGCGATCGCCGAGTCCGACGGGTACGACGACGCGGCCGACCTCGCGGCGATCACGCTGTCCGGCGCGCAGGACGTACTGGACGGGTCGGACGGGCTGGATCCGCTCTTCGGCGCCGAGGGCCGTGACCTCAGGCTGTCCGAGCCCGACCTGCCGACCGGACCGCTGCCGTCGGTGACCGATCCCGCGGTGCGCGAGAAGCTCGTCCCCTCCCCGGCGCTGCCCGCCGGGCCCACCGACCCCGTCCTACTGGAGGAGGCGCTCACCGAACTGGAGCGCATGGTAGGCCTGGAGCCCGTGAAACGGCAGGTCAAGGCGCTCTCCGCGCAGTTGAACATGGCCCGGCTGCGCGCCGGGCAGGGGCTGCCGGTCCAGCCGCCCAAGCGGCACTTCGTCTTCTCCGGCCCCTCCGGCACCGGCAAGACCACCGTCGCCCGCATCCTGGGCCGCGTCTTCTACGCCCTCGGCCTGCTCGGCGGCGACCACCTGGTGGAGGCCCAGCGGGCCGACCTCGTCGGCGAGTACCTCGGGCAGACCGCCGTGAAGGCCAACGAGCTCATCGACTCCGCGATCGGCGGGGTCCTCTTCGTCGACGAGGCGTACTCCCTCTCCAACTCCGGCTACGGCAAGGGCGACGCGTACGGCGACGAGGCCCTCCAGGTGCTGCTGAAGCGGGCCGAGGACAACCGGGACCACCTGGTGGTGATCCTGGCCGGCTATCCCGAGGGCATGGACCGCCTCCTCGCCGCCAACCCCGGACTGTCGTCGCGCTTCACCAGCCGCGTCGACTTCCCGTCCTACCGGCCGCTGGAACTGACCTCGATCGGTGAGGTCCTCGCCGCGGAGAACGGTGACATCTGGGACGAGGAGGCGCTGGACGAACTGCGGTCCATCGCCGGGCACGTGGTGGACCAGGGCTGGATCGACGAGCTCGGCAACGGAAGGTTCCTGCGGACGCTGTACGAGAAGAGCTGCGCCTACCGGGATCTACGGCTGTCGACCTACCCGGGGATGCTGACCCGGGACGACCTGTCGACCCTGCGGCTGCCGGATCTGATGCAGGCGTACGGAGAGGTGCTGTCGGGGCGGGGACCCCAGGACCCGTCGGCCCTGTAGCCCCCGCCCGGCGCTACTTGGCCAGCGCCTCCTCCGGCTCCCCGCTCACGCGGGGCTCCGTCACCTTCACCTGCGTCGTCTCCCGGTGTGCCGGGTCCGTCACCTCGCCGACCAGGAGTTCGAGTACGTCCTCCAGGGCGACCAGCCCCAGCACCTTGCCGGACGCGTCCGCGACCTGGGCCAGGTGGGTGGCCGCACGGCGCATCACCGTCAGGGCGTCGTCCAGGGGGAGTTCGGAGCGCAGGGTCGTCATGGAGCGCCAGATGTGCTGCGGCACCGCCCGCTCGGACTCCTCCAGGTCCAGTACGTCCTTGACGTGCAGATAGCCCATGAAGGCACCGTTGTCGGCGACCACCGGGAAGCGGGAGTAGCCGGTGCGCGCGGTCAGTTCGACCACCTGGCCCGGGGTGATCGACGGGCCGACGGTGACCAGTGACTCGCGCCCCAGCAGGACGTCCGTGACCGGGCGGGAGCCCAGCTCCAGTGCGTCCTCCAGGCGTTCCTGCTCCTCGGGGTCGAGGAGACCGGCCTGGCCGGAGTCCTCCACCAGGCGGTTGAGCTGTTCGCTGGTGAAGACCGCCTCGACCTCGTCCTTGGGCTCGACGCCGAAGAGCCGCAGGATGGCCCGGGCACAGGCACCGAGGGCGATCGTGATCGGCTTGCAGAAGCGGGCGAAGACGACCAGACCGGGGCTCAGCCACAGCGCGGCCTTCTCCGGGGCAGCCATCGCGAGGTTCTTCGGGACCATCTCGCCGATGACGAGGTGGAAGAAGACCACCGCGGCGAGCGCGATCACATAGCCCAGCGGGTGGATCATGCCGTGCGGCAGATGGATCCACTCGAAGACGGGCTCCAGCAGATGCGCGACGGTCGGTTCGGCCACCGCGCCCAGCGTCAGCGAGCAGACGGTGATGCCGAACTGCGCGGCGGCCATCATCTGGGGCAGCCGCTCCAGGCCGTAGAGGACCTGACGGGCGCGGGCCGTGCCGAGTGGCTCGATCTGGCTGCGGCGGACGGAGACGAGCGCGAACTCGGCGCCGACGAAGAAGCCGTTGGCGAGCACGAGCAGCCCGGCGAAGAGGAGTTGGAGCACGCTCATCGGGCAGCCTCCACGACGACACCCGTCCGGACGAGGCGGACCCGTTCGGCGCGGTAGTGCCCGACCCGGCGCACCGAGAGCCGCCAGCCGGGCAGTTCCGCCTTGTCACCGACGGCGGGGATCCGGCCGAGCAGGTCGGCGACCAGCCCTGCGACCGTCTCGTAGGGCCCCTCGGGCACGTCGAGGCCTATGCGCTGGAGGATGTCGACACGGCAGCTGCCGTCGGCGTCCCAGGCGGGACGGCCGTCCTCCGGCGGGGCGGCGGCGAGTTCGGGCACGTCCTGGCCGTCGTGCTCGTCGCGGACCTCGCCGACGATCTCCTCGACGATGTCCTCCAGGGTGACCACGCCGGCCGTACCGCCGTACTCGTCGACGACGACGGCGATCGGCTGCTCGCTGCGCAGCTGCGCGAGGAGCGGCTGGACCGGGAGGGTCTCCGGCACGAGCAGCGCGGGGCGGGCGATCCGGCCCACCGGGGTGCGCAGCCGGTCGTGGGAGGGGACGGCCAGGGCGTCCTTGAGGTGGACCATGCCGACGATCTCGTCGATCTTCTCCCGGTAGACGGGGAAGCGGGACAGACCGGTCGCCCGGGTCAGGTTGACGACGTCCTCGGCGGTCGCCGACGACTGGAGCGAGCTGACCTTCACGCGCGGGGTCATGACGTGCTGCGCGGTGAGTTCGGCGAGCGACAGGGTCCGCACGAACAGGTCGGCGGTGTCCTGCTCCAGGGTGCCGGCCTGCGCCGAGTGCCGGGCCAGGGAGACGAGTTCACCGGGGGTGCGGGCGGAGGCCAGCTCCTCGGTGGGCTCGACGCCGAGGGCGCGGACGAGACGGTTGGCGACGGCGTTCAGCGCGGCGATGACCGGGCGGAACAGGCGCGCGAACGCGTGCTGCGGGCCGGCGACGAAGCGCGCGACCTGGAGCGGCTTGGACACGGCCCAGTTCTTGGGCACCAGTTCGCCGATCACCATCTGCACGGCGGACGCCAGCAGCATGCCGAAGACGACCGCGACACCGGAGACGGCACCCTCGGGGATGCCGACCGCGGTGAACGGGCCGTGCAGCAGCTCCGCGAGGGCCGGTTCGGCGAGCATGCCGACGACGAGGGAGGTGATGGTGATGCCGAGCTGGGTGCCGGAGAGCTGGAAGGAGAGCTCCTTGAGCGACTCGACGACCGTACGGGCGCGTTTGTCGCCCTCGGCGGCGGCCTTCTCGGCGTCCGGCCGCTCGACGGTCACCAGGCCGAACTCGGCCGCGACGAAGAAGCCGTTGGCGAGAATCAGCACGAAGGCGGCCGCGAGGAGCAGCAGGGGGATGGTCATGATGCCGCCGCCTCACCGGTATGTCGGGAGGGGGCGGCGCAGGTACTACAGGACGATCCGTCCATCGCTGGAGGGAATCACTCCTCGGGTAGCAGTGGGCCGCTGAGGGCCGGTCGGGACATCAGCGGCGGAGGCGCGACGAAAACGCCTCCGCCAACAGATTAATCAAGACAGGGCCTTCTACGGCAGATCCCTTGTGCCGCGGGCCTCGACGAGCGCCCGCAGGGCACGGGCGTCGGTGATGGCCTGCTGCTTGGCGATACCGGGCTGGATGCCCAGGGCGGGCAGGCTGGTGCCGTCGCTGAGGTTGAGGAACACCCAGGGGTCGCCGGGCCGCAGGTTCACCTGGATGATCTCGGCCCACTCCAGTCGGCGCCTGGAGGCGATGTTCACCACGGTGACACCGGAGTCGTCGGCGACCACCTTCACGCGGGCCAGCATGGCCAGCACGCCGAAGATGAGGGCCGCCGTGAAGACGAAGCTGAGCCGCTCACCGGGGCCGAGCTTCTCCAGGAGCAGCGCGATCGCCGTGATGGTGGCGAAGATCGCCACGCCCGCGGTGAGCAGGACGGCCCGGGTGCGGCCGGGGCGGAAGGTCACGGGGAGGGCGGGAAGGTCGGACATGGCTGCGGGGTCCTCAGAGACGGCAGGCGTGGATGGCCGTGGTCAGGATGGCCCGGGCGCCGATGTCGTACAGGTCGTCCATGATCCGCTGGGCTTCCTTGGCGGGGACCATCGCGCGGACGGCGACCCAGCCCTCGTTGTGCAGCGGGGAGACGGTCGGGGACTCCAGGCCGGGCGTGAGGGCGACGGCCTTCTCCAGCTGCTCGACGCGGCAGTCGTAGTCCATCATCACGTAGGTCCGGGCGACCAGGACGCCCTGGAGGCGGCGCAGGAACTGCTGGACCTTGGGCTCGTTCTCCGAGGAGGTGTCGGCGTCCGTGCGGCGGATCACGACGGCCTCGGACTTCATGATCGGCTCGCCGAAGACCTCCAGGCCCGCGTTGCGCAGCGAGGTGCCGGTCTCGACGACGTCCGCGATGACCTCGGCGACGCCGAGCTCGATGGCGGTCTCGACGGCGCCGTCGAGGTGGACGACGGAGGCGTCGACGCCGTTGTCGGCGAGGTGGCCCTCGACGATGCCCTCGTAGGAGGTGGCGACCGTCTTGCCCTTGAGGTCCTGGACGCCGGTCGCGGTGCCGGGCTTGGCGGCGAAGCGGAAGGTGGAGCGGGCGAAGCCGAGCGGGAGGATCTCCTCGGCCTTGGCGCCGGAGTCGATGAGCAGGTCGCGGCCGGTGATGCCGATGTCGAGGCGGCCGGAGGAGACGTAGATCGCGATGTCGCGGGGGCGGAGGTAGAAGAACTCCACCTCGTTCTCCGGGTCGACGATCCGCAGTTCCTTGGACTCGCGGCGCTGCTGGTAGCCGGCCTCATGCAGCATCTCCGCCGCAGGGCCTGACAGGGAACCCTTGTTGGGGACGGCGATGCGCAGCATGAGGTCGGCTTCCTTTGCGTGATGGGGTGTTGGGGGAACTGGCTGGTTCACAGGTGGGCGTACACGTCGTCCAGCGAGATGCCGCGAGCGACCATCATCACCTGGACGTGGTACAGCAGCTGCGAGATCTCCTCGGCAGCGGCCTCCTTGCCCTCGTACTCGGCGGCCATCCAGACTTCGGCGGCTTCCTCGACGACCTTCTTGCCGATGGCATGGACGCCCTTGCCGACCAGTTCCGCGGTGCGGGAGGTGGCGGGGTCGCCGTTTGCGGCCTTGTGCTGGAGCTCGGTGAAGAGCTCCTCGAACGTCTTATTGGACATGGTGACGCTCAGCCTATGCCACACCCCGCTCAGCTCAGTGCCACGGTTCAGATACTGAGCGGAGGGTGGCCGCGGTGGCCACCGCCGCCGTCACCGCCTCGTGCCCCTTGTCCTCGTTGGAGCCCTCCAGGCCGGCCCGGTCCAGGGCCTGCTCCTCGGTGTCGCAGGTCAGCACGCCGTTGCCGACGGGCACGCCGGTGTCGACGGAGACCTGGGTGAGGCCCTGGGTGACGCCCTGGCAGACGTACTCGAAGTGGGGGGTGCCGCCGCGGATGACCACACCGAGGGCGACGATCGCGTCGTAGCCCCGCCCGGCCAGCACCTTGGCGACGACCGGGAGCTCCCAGCTGCCGGGGACCCGGAGCAGGGTCGGCTCGTCGATGCCCAGGTCGTGCAGGGCGCGCAGGGCGCCGTCGACCAGTCCGTCCATCACCTTTTCGTGCCACTGCGCCGCGATGACGGCGACCCGCAGGTCACCCACGTTGCGTACGGACAGCTCCGGTGCACCCTTGCCGCTCACGTTCTCAGGTCTCCTAGGAAGTGGTTCTACTGGTTGTTGCAGGCCGACACGGGGGCCGCGGGGGCGGTGTCCAGCCAGGGCAGGTCGTGGCCCATCCGGTCCCGCTTGGTGCGCAGGTAGCGGAGGTTGTGCTCGCCCGCCTGGACGGGCATGGGCACCCGGCTGTTGACGTCGATGCCGTGCCTCAGCAGGGCGTCGGACTTGTCGGGGTTGTTGGTGAGCAGACGGACGCTGCGCACGCCGAGGTCCTTGAGGATCTGGGCGCCGGCGCCGTAGTCCCGGGCGTCGGCGGGCAGGCCGAGTTCCAGGTTGGCGTCGAGGGTGTCGCGGCCGCGCTCCTGGAGCTCGTACGCCCGCAGCTTGGACAGCAGGCCGATGCCGCGTCCCTCGTGGCCGCGCAGGTAGACGACCACTCCCCTGCCCTCGGACTGGATGCGCTCCAGGGAGGCGTCGAGCTGGGGACCGCAGTCGCAGCGGGCGGAGCCGAAGACGTCGCCGGTGAGGCATTCGGAGTGGACACGGACCAGGACGTCCGCGCCGTCGCCGATCTCGCCGTGGACGAGGGCGACGTGCTCGACGCCGTCGACCGTGGAGCGGTAGCCGTACGCCGTGAACTCGCCGTGGGCGGTGGGCAGCTGGACCTCGGCCTCGCGGCGGACGGTGGGTTCGGCGGAGCGGCGGTAGGCGATCAGGTCCTCGATGGAGATGATCGTCAGGCCGTGCTTGCGGGCGAAGGGGATCAGCTCGGGCAGGCGCAGCATCCGGCCGTCCTCGCCGGCGATCTCGACGATCGCGCCGGCCGGGCGCAGGCCCGCGAGACGGGCGAGGTCGACGGCGGCCTCGGTGTGGCCGTTGCGGGTGAGGACGCCGCCGGGCTGGGCGCGCAGCGGGAAGACATGGCCGGGGCGGACGAAGTCGGTGGGCTCGGCGTCGCCGCTCGCCAGCAGCTGGAGCGTGGTGGCGCGGTCGGCGGCGGAGATGCCGGTGGTCACGCCGTGGGCGCCGGAGGCGTCGACGGAGACGGTGAACGCCGTCTTCATCTGCTCGGTGTTGTCGTCGACCATCTGCGGGAGCTTGAGGCGGTCCAGCTCCTCGCCCTCCATGGGGGCGCAGATCAGGCCGCGGCACTCGCTCATCATGAAGGCCACGATCTCGGGGGTGACCTTCTCGGCGGCGACGACCAGGTCGCCCTCGTTCTCCCGGTCCTCGTCGTCGACGACGACGATCGGGCGGCCGGCCGCGATGTCGGCGACGGCCTGCTCGATCGGGTCGAGCGCGAAGTCCTCGATGCCGTCCGTGCTGTAGAGGATCGTTGCCGTACTCATGCCGGCGCTCCTTCCAGAGCGGGCCGCGCGGCCGAGCGGGAGCGCAGCCACCAGTCGCGCATGCCCCACAGGACGAGCGCGCCGTAGATGACGTAGACGAAGCCGGAGAAGGCGTAGCCGTTGGCGAAGTTGAGGGGGACGCCGACCAGGTCGACGAGGAGCCAG
>JABFXD010001017.1 GCA_013361925.1 Streptomyces sp.
CAACCAGCTCGCCACCGAGTCCCTCGACCTCCGCTACGGCGACCGTCTCGTCGTGGGCGGACTCGACCTCACCCTCCCCGGCGGGGCGGTCACGGCGATCGTCGGCCCCAACGCCTGCGGCAAGTCCACGCTGCTGCGCGGGCTGAGCCGGCTGCTCGCACCGGCCGCCGGGACCGTCACCCTCGACGGCTCCGACATCCACCGCATGTCGGCGAGGAGCCTGGCCCTGCGTATGGGGCTGCTGCCGCAGCAGCCGGTCACACCGGAGGCGATCACCGTCGAGGCGCTGGTGCGCCTGGGCCGCTATCCGCACCAGCGGCTGCTGAGCCCCTGGTCGGCCGCCGACCAGAAGGCGGTGGACGAGGCGCTGGAGCGCACCGGCACCGCGTCCCTGCGCGAACAGCCCGTGGACCGGCTCTCCGGCGGGCAGCGCCAACGCGCCTGGATCGCCCTGGCGTTGGCACAGGACACCGAGCTGCTCCTGCTCGACGAGCCCACCACCTTCCTCGACCTCAGGCACCAGCTCGACGTGCTCGACCTGGTGGCCGAACTGCACGCCGAGGCGGGCCGCACCGTGGTGATGGTGCTGCACGACCTCGGACAGGCCGCCCGTTACGCGGACCACATGGTGGTCCTCAAGGACGGCCGGCTCGCCGCCGCCGGAGCCCCGGCGGACGTCCTCGACGCGGAACTGGTCAGGTCCGTGTTCGACGTGGACTGCCGGGTCGTCCCCGACCCGGAGACCGGCACCCCGCTGGTCGTCCCGAGAAGCAGCGCGGCACGGCGATCAGCCGCCACCGCCTGACCATCACCTACGAAGAAAGAACCAACCCCCCATGTTCCAGCGCTTCGCCCTGCCCGGAATCAGAAGGATTTCGGCCACCCTGCTCGCCGTGATACTCGGAACGGCCGCCCTGGCGGCCTGCGGCAGCGACTCGGACTCCGACGCTTCCACCGCCGCCAGGCCCGCCGCGGACTCGGGTGCCTTCCCGCGCACCCTCAAGACCGCCATGGGCGAGGTGAAGATCCCCTCCCAGCCGAAGCGGGTGGTCGTCCTCGACACCGGTGAGCTGGACGACGTGACCCTGCTCGGCATCGACCCGGTCGGCGCGGTCGCCCCGCACTTCAAGACCGAGGGCGGCTTCCCGGCCTATCTGAAGGGCGAGTTGAAGGACA
Source organism: Streptomyces sp. (assembly GCA_013361925.1). Taxonomy (GTDB): domain Bacteria; phylum Actinomycetota; class Actinomycetes; order Streptomycetales; family Streptomycetaceae; genus Streptomyces. The sequence goes on from JABFXD010001017.1 coordinate 1,177, forward strand.
CCGCCGACGTCGGCCCGCTCCTGGAGCCCGACCTGGAGAAGATCGCCTCGCTCAAGCCCGATCTGATCCTGTCCTCGAAGGTCCGCCACGAGAAGGTCTACGACAAGCTCAGCGCGATCGCCCCGACCGTCTTCACCGAGACCACCGGCGGTGTCTGGAAGGAGAACCTCAAGGTCCACGCCGAGGCCCTGGGCCTGGACAAGGAGGCCGCGGCCAGGCTCAAGGAGTACGAGACCCAGGCCAAGGCGCTCGGTGAGGCCATCAGGAAGAAGGACGGCGGCACCATGCCGACCGCGTCCGTGGTCCGCTTCATCGCCGGTCCGACCCGTCTCTACCAGTCCAACTCCTACAGCGGTGTCGTCCTGAACGACATCGGCTTCGAGCGACCCTCCTCGCAGGTCTCGAACGACCCCGAGGTCACGATGAAGGACGTCAGCCCCGAGGAGATCGACCAGGCCGACGCCGACCTGATCTTCGTCACCTCCGCGGACGTCGACGACAAGACCCAGAAGAAGCAGGTCACTTCCAACCCGGTGTGGAAGGACCTCACGGCCGTCAAGGACGGCAAGGTCTTCGAGGTGCCGGACGAGACCTGGATGTCCGGCATCGGTGTGCAGGCCGCGGAGCAGATGCTCGCGGACGTCGCGAAGGCCACCGGCGTCGAGCTCCCCGCCAAGTAACTCCCGCTGAACCGGGGCGGGCCGAGGCCCTCGGCCGGGCCCGCCCCCGCAACCCCCCACCCGCTAGCGGAAGTTGCCTCGCACCCATGCGCCTGTACCTGCTCGCCCTCAATCCGACCGACTCCGTCACCGAGGGCTTCCTGCCCGCCGCCGGCCGGCTGGGCCTGGACGTCACCGTCCTCACCGACCAGCCCGAAGCCCACCATGCCTCGTATCCGAACGTCGAGGTCCTGGCGTGCGACGTCCGTGACTTCCGGGCCGTGGTCACCCGTATCTCCACCCACCACCGCCCCGACGCGGTCTTCACCAACAGCGACCACCTCCAGACCCAGGCCGCCCTGGCCGCCGCCTACTTCGGGCTGCCCGGCAAGGACTGGCGGGCCACCCTGCGGTGCAAGGACAAGGCGGAGATGCGGCGCAGGCTCGCCGACGCGGGCGTCGACACGGTCTGGTCGACCGAGATCACCGAACCGACCGCCGCCCTCACCGACGCCCCCTATCCCTGTGTGGTGAAGCCGCGCGAGGGCGTGGCCAGCGAGGACGTCGTCCTCGTCGACGGCCCGGAGGAGCTGGCCGTCCACTCCAAGGCGATCTTCGACCGCCGCCCGGGCACCGTCCTGGTCGTGGAGGAGTACCTGCCCGGTGAGCTCCACACCCTGGAGACCCTCGGCGACGGGCGGGTCCGGCATGTCCTGGGCGGCTTCCACACCGAGCTGTCGCCCCCGCCGTACTTCGTCGAGGAGCGCCTCACCTTCGTCGCCGCCCACCCCGAGCCCGTCGTCACCCAGGTTCTCGCCCAACTGGACTCCCTGGGCGTCGGGTTCGGCGCCTGCCACACCGAGTTCGTGGTGCACGAGGGGCGGGCGCGGATCATCGAGGTCAACTACCGCGCCATCGGCGACCAGTGCGACCTGCTGCTGGCGGGGCTCCTGGAGATCCGGCTCTTCGAGCACACCTCCGCACCCACCTCGGCGAACCGCTCCCCGCGGACCTCGGTGCCCGCACCGACGGGGCCGCCCGCCTGGAGTACCCGTGCGCCGACCGCGCGGGCCTCCTCGCCGAAGCCCCGTCCGCCACGGAACTCACCTCGGAGGGCGTCCATCTGACGTACCGGCCACTGCGGGCGACGGGTGAGCGGCACGAGCTGTACCGCACCAACCGCGACTACCTCGGCGTCCTGCGCGCGACCGGCACCGACCAGCCGACGGTGGACCGGGTGGCAGCCGACTTCCTGGCGGGCCTGCGCTGGGAGATCCAGCCATGACGGCTACCTGTGAAGCGGAGCTGCTGATCCGCGTCCTCAGCGCCCTCCTCCGCGAGGACGTCGTGGGCCTGCGCACCCGCAGCACCCTCGCCGACCGTCCGGACGGCCGCTGGCTGCGACTGCCCGCCGGCGACGACGCACTCCTCCTGCCCGTCACCGAGGACGGCTTCCAGTGCGAGTACGCCGCCCGACTGCCGCTGCTCGTCCGCGAGTCGGACGGCGCCGAGCTGACCTCGTACGACACCGTCCTCACCGCACTGCGCGCACTCGCCGACCCCGTCGACCGCGCGGGTTACGACGCCTTCGCGGAGGAGTGTCGGCAGACGCTGGAGACGATGCGACTGCACGCGACCACACCGGTCGGCTTCGGCGCGGACTCCGCCCACTGGCCGCCGCTCGCGTACGACGCGCTCGCGGCCCGACTCGACCATCCCGTGTACCCGACGAGTCGCGGACGCTCCGACCTCTCCGCCTCCCAACTACTCGCGTACGCACCTGAGTTCCACCCCCGCTTCGCCCTGCGCTGGCTGGCCCTGCCCCGCGAGTCCGTCACCCTCACCGGCACGCTCCCGACGTTCTGGCCCAGTTGCGCCGAAATCGGGCTGCCCGCGGCCGAGGGCACCCATCTCCCGCTGCCGGTACACCCGTTGACCGTTGACGCCCTGCGCCAGGGCGGCCTCCCCGAGGGTGCCGTGTTGGCCGACCGCGCCCACCTCGACGTCGTACCGACCCTGTCGATGCGCACGGTGGCCGTGGACGCGACCTCCCACCTCAAACTCCCCCTCGCCACCGCCACGTTGGGCCTGCACAACAAGCGGTCCATCAAGCCCGGCACCCTCGTCGACGGTGCGGCGGGCCAGCGGCTGTTCGAGGCCGTGCTCGCCCGTGAACCCCGGTTCCGGGACAGGATCCTGCACGCCGACGAGAGCACGTACGCCCATGCCGGGCACGAACTGCTGGCCGTCCTGTGCCGTCGCCTCCCGGCCTTCGCGGAGGGCGACGAGGTCGTCCCGCTGGCCGCCCTGCTCGCCGGCGCCCCGGACGGGCGGCCGGTCCTGGACCACCTCGCCGACCGCTTCTACGGCGGTGACCCGCTCGCCCTGCTGGACGCCTTCCTGACGCTGCTCTTCGACTGGCAGACCACGCTGTTCGGGTACGGCATCGCCCTGGAGTCGCACCAGCAGAACGTCTCGCTGGTGCTGCGGCCCGGCGGTCTGCGGCTGCTGTTCAAGGACGACGACGGGCCGCGGATCAACCCGAGACGGCTGGGTGCGGTCCTGCCCGGCCCGTGGGGATTCGACGACGCCCGGACCTGTGTCGCGGGTGACGGTCCGGTGGCCGACGTGTTCACCACCATCACCGTCCATCTGTGCGCGGGCGCCTACGCGTTCGGGCTGCCGCGACAGCGCCGGGCCGTGCTGGATCTCGTACGGGACCGGTTGACGGAGGCGGTGGACCGGCTCGGCGGTGACGCCGGTGACGAGTTGCGGGCCCGGGTGCTGTTGGCCGCGCGGCTGCCGGTGAAGGCGATGGTCACGGCCGGGACGCTGCTGTCCAAGGAGCGTTCGGGCGCGGCCGACATCAACAAGCACTACACCACAGGACCCAACTACCTGCTGCCGAACCGACCGGGCGGAGGTCCGTCATGAGCGCCGCGCAGGCCGTGCGGATGCCCCGCTCGACGTTCGGACGCGGCCAGGTGCACGCGGTGGCGGGCTGCTACTTCGTGGCGTCCTTCGCTGCCCTGGGTCTGCCGCCGTATCTCACCGCGATCCTCCCGGAGTTGGGCGACCGCCAGGCCCGCTGGGCGGGGGTGCTGTACGTCGTGCCGACCGTGTTCGGCGCGCTCGCGGCCCCGCTGTGGGGGCTGCTCGCCGACCGCTACGGCCGCAAACGGCTGTTGCTGCGGGCCCAGTTGGGGCTCACGGTCGCGTTCCTGCTCGCGGGCTGGGCCGACTCGCTGGCCACCTTCACCGTGGCGCTCGTCCTCCAGGGCGTGCTGGGCGGCACGTTCGCCGCCTCCAACGGCTATCTGGGCGCGGCCCTGGAGGGCCCGGCCCTGTCCAAGGCGCTCACCCTGATGCAGGGCAGCGCCCGGGCGGCGCTGGTGGTGGCGCCGATCGTGGTCGGCACACTGTCGGGCTGGCTTTCCCCGCACCGCCAGTACGCGCTGCTCGCCGTACTGCCGCTGACGGCCGCGCTGTTGCTCGCGGCCCTGCCTGAACCTGGTCCGGTCGAGCAACGGAGGAGCGACACCCCCGCTCCTCCGTCGACGGCCCCCGTGATCTCGCTCCGGGCCCTGTACACACTGGAGTTCGCGTTCGTGTTCTCCACCGTCATCTCCTTCCCGTACCTCATCGCCCTGGTCGACGACCGGCTGCCGGGCACGTCGCCCACCCTGTCCGGGGTGCTCTTCGCCCTTCCCCACCTGTGCTACCTGGTGGCCGCGCTGGCCGTGCACTCGGCTTTCCGGAGCCGTCCCCGGTCCGGGATCGTGCTCGGCTTCGTCCTCATCGCCCTGGGCCTCGCCGGGCACGGCGTCGCCACGAACCTGGCCGCGCTGATCGCCGTACGGCTGGTCCTGGGCGCGGGTCTCACGCTGGGCCTGGTGTGTCTTCAGGTGCTGGCCGCCGCATGCGCCCAAGGGCGGGCGCCCGGCGGCATGTTCGGGGCGCTGGAGTTCTTCTCCAAGGCCGGCGCGGTCGCCGCGGGCCTCGTCGCCGCGGTCGGCAGCGCCCGCTTCGGCCCCGCCGCGCCCGTGCTGACCGGCGCCGCCGCTGCCGCCGTCACCGCCGTGGCGACCCTCCTCCCCTCCATGACCCCCCGCTGGAGCCGCTGATGCCCTCGCTCACCCCCACACCCGCGCGCACCGCCCTCCCCACGGCCGACGAGGTGGTGGCCCACACCCTCCTCAACTGCCTTCTGCGCGAGGTGTCCGGGCCGGAACACCAGAGTGTCGTCGCCGGCGGCACCCTCCTGCTGCGGCTCCCACGCCGCGGTGTCCTGTTGCGCGTCGCCCTGCGCCGCACCTCGCTGCTCGGCGCGCACCGCTTCGCCGGGCCGGTGCACGAACAGCGCGACGGCGACTGGGCGGAGGTGGACTGGCAGCGCCTCGCCGCGTACACACACGACGAACTGTCGCTGCGCACCGGTGTGCGCAACGAGGAGTTCCTGGAGCAGGTCGCCTCCAGCCACGAGTCCGTGACCAGCGCGCTCACCGCCCCGGGCGCCTCGGCGACGGCCGACGCCTACCTCGTCTCCGAACAGTCCCTGCTGTTCGGCCACCGCTTCCACCCCACCCCCAAGGCCCGCACCGGCGACCCGCGGGCCTGGTCCGCGTACGCCCCCGAGGCCGGGGCCGTCTTCCCGCTGCGGCACCTCGCCGTACGCGACGAGCTGATCGCCGAGGAGGCCGCCGAGCCGTCGGCCGTCGCACCGCTTGACCGGCCACGCGCCGACCTTCCGGACGGCTACCGGCTGCTGCCCGCCCACCCCTGGCAGTACGAGACCCTCCGCGACCATCCGGCCCTGCGCGCGGCCCTCGCGCGCGGCGACGTCCTCGATCTCGGCCCGGGCGGGCGGCCCTTCGCCGCCACGGCGTCGGTGCGCACGCTGTACGACGGGGAGACCTTCCTCAAGTTCAGCCTGAACGTGCGGATCACCAACTGCCTGCGCAAGAACAGCAGTTACGAGCTCTCCGGCGCCGTCGCCCTGACCCGCGCCCTCGCCCCGGCCCTGGCCGACCTCGCCCACCGCTTCCCGGGCAGTGCGGTGCTCCGCGAACCCGCCTACCGCACCCTCGCCCTGCCCGGCCCCGACGGCACGCCGGACCAGGCGCTGTTCGAGGGTTTCGGTGTCATCGTCCGCGAGGGCCTGCCCGCACGGCTCGCGCCGGGCACCACGCCCCTGCTGGCGGCCGCGGTGGCCGACGAGTACCCGAGCAGCGACGCGCAGATCTCCCGCCTCCTCGGCACCCCGGACGCCCGAGCGGCCCTCGACTGGTGGTCGGCCTATCTCGACCTGCTGATCCCGCCGGTCCTGGCCGCCTACTTCGACCACGGACTGGTCCTGGAACCCCATCTGCAGAACGTCCTGGTCTGCGTGGACCGCGACGGCCTGCCCGCCCAGGTCCTCTTCCGCGACCTGGAGGGCACCAAGCTGCTCCCCGAGCACCACGCCGCCACCCTGGCCGCGCTGCCGCCCGAGGTGGCGGGCCCGATGACGTACGACGCGCGACGCGGCTGGGACCGGGTCGTGTACTGCCTGCTGGTCAACCATGTCGCCGAACTGCTCGCCGCCCTCGCCGACCTGCACCCGCGGGCGGAGGCCGCGCTGTGGGGCCGGGTGCGGGCGACGCTCAAGTGGTACGCCGACCGCCACGGCTGCCCGCCGCGCCTGGCCGCCCTCCTCGCCGGTGTGCCGCTGCCCGCGAAGGCCAATCTGCTCACCCGCTGGGAGCGCAAGGCCGACCGTGAGGCCGGCTACGTCCGCCTGCCGTCCCCGCTCGCCGAGGACATCCTGACCGGGAGCACCCGATGACGACACCGACCGTCCATGACCACGTCCGATCTCTGCCCGCCGACGAACTACCCGCCTATGTCTATGACTTGGCGTCTCTTCGCGCTCACGCTGCCGCCGTCAGGGGCGCCCTCCCCGAGCGTGTCGAGCTCTACTACGCCGCCAAGGCCAACCCCGAGCCGGAGATCCTCGCCGCGCTCGGTCCGTACGTCGCTGGCTACGAGGTCTCCTCGGGCGGTGAACTCGCCCATGTCGCCCAGGCCGTGCCGGGCCGCCCGCTGGCCTTCGGCGGTCCCGGCAAGACCCCGGACGAGGTGACGGCCGCGCTGGAAGGCGGAGTTGAGCGCTTCCACGTCGAGAGCGGGCACGAGCTGCGCATGCTGGGCGAGCTGGCGCGACGGACCGGGCGACGCGTCGCGGTGCTGCCGCGCGTCAACCTGCCGCTCGACGACGGCTCGTTGGCGGGCGGCGCGCTCGCGATGGGTGGCCGGCCGACCCCGTTCGGCATGGATCCGGACCAGGCCGCCGAGGTAGTACGCGCCCTCGCCGACGGCACCTACCCGCATCTCGAACTCCGCGGCATCCACGCCCACTTGGCGAGCGGCCTGGAGGCACCCGAGCTCCTCGCGGCGGCGGAGGCCGTGGTGCGGTGGGCGGTCGCCCTCGGAGTTCCGCTGGCCGAGGTCAACGTCGGCGGCGGCATGCACGTCGACTACACCGCGCCGGAGCGCCGCTTCGACTGGCCCGCCTACGGCAGCGGACTCGCCCGACTCACCGAGGAGCACCCGGACTTGACGCTGCGGATCGAACCGGGGCGGGCGCTGACGGCGTACTGCGGCTGGTACGCCACCGAGGTGCTGGACGTGAAGCGCAGCCACGGCGAGGAGTTCGCGGTGGTCCGGGGCGGCACCCACCACCTGCGGACCCCGGCGACGAAG
>JABFXD010001082.1 GCA_013361925.1 Streptomyces sp.
GGCGTACATCTCGTCCGTGGACTTCAGGTAGTAGCCGGTGCCGTCGAACTTGAAGCGGTCCGGGTCGGAGAGGTTCTTGCCGGTCTGGATGCACAGCAGGGCGTCGTGGGCGGTCGCCTCGTGCGCGTACGTGTAGTGCGAGTCGTTGGTGACCAGCGGGGGGATGCCGAGCTTCTTGCCGATCTCCAGGAGGCCGTCGCGGACCCGGTGCTCGATCTCGATGCCGTGGTCCATCAGCTCCAGGAAGTAGCGGTCCTTGCCGAAGATGTCCTGGTACTCGGCGGCCGACTTCAGGGCCTCGTCGAACTGGCCGAGGCGCAGCCGGGTCTGGAGCTCGCCGGAGGGGCAGCCGGTGGAGGCGATGAGGCCCTCGGACCACTGGGAGATGGTCTCCTTGTCCATCCGGGGCCACTTCTGGAGCCAGCCCTCGGCGTAGGCGTCCGAGGACAGCTTGAAGAGGTTGTGCAGGCCCGTCGCGTTCGCCGCCCAGATCGTCTTGTGGGTGTAACCACCCGAACCGGAGACGTCGTCCCGCTTCTGGTGCGGCTGGCCCCACTGGATCTTGCGCTTGTTGCGCCGGGACTCGGGGGCGACATAGGCCTCGATGCCGATGATCGGGGTGACCCCGGCCTTCTTCGCGGTGTGGAAGAAGTCGTACGCCCCGTGGAGGTTGCCGTGGTCGGACATGGCGATATGGGTCATGCCCATCTCGTTGCACGCGTCGAACATGTCCTTCAGCCGCGCGGCACCGTCCAGCAGGGAGTACTGGGTGTGGACGTGCAGGTGCGTGAACGGCGGCTTCGACACGGTTTGGCCTCCAGGGAAAACAGTCGGCGACGGCTGGCGCACAGTTCGGGGGACAGCTCGGAAGTCTATGCCTCGGCACTGACACTCCGGGGCCCGCCCCGCGTACCTTCACAGCGAGGGATCGCGCGGGCACTTTCGTCCGCTCCCGCCCGTTGAGACGACAGAAACGCTGTCGTACACATGCACCAGGAGGCACCCAGCGATGTCGGTACCGCAGCTCAACGACGAGCCTCGCGGCGAGGAGATCCTCGCCGTCTTCGACACCGCGTTCGGCGAGCTCCTGGCCGCCGACCCGGCCGCGTTCCGCGTGAAGTTCCGCAAGATGGCGGCCTCGGCGTTCGCGTTCTACCGGGGTACGGCGTGCCTGTTCTACAACGACCTCGAAGCGGACAAGCGAGGCGGCCCGTACCTGGACGAGCGCACCTCGCGCGTGTGGATCCACGGCGACCTGCACGCCGAGAACTTCGGCACGTACATGGACGCCAACGGCCGGCTGATCTTCAACGTCAACGACTTCGACGAGGCCTACGTCGGCCCCTTCACCTGGGACCTCAAGCGCTTCTCCGCCTCCATCGCCCTCATCGGGTACGCGAAGGCCCTCAGCGACGAGCAGATCACCGAGCTGGTGCGGGTGTACGCGGGCGCGTACCGCGAGCGCATCCACGCGCTGGCGACCGGCGCCAAGAGCGACGAGGTGCCGCCCTTCACCCTGGACACCGCCGAGGGCCCGCTCCTGGACGCGCTGCGCGACGCCCGCTCGCTGACCCGCTTCGGGCTCCTGGAGTCGATGACGGAGATCCGCGACTTCGAGCGCCGCTTCGCCCCGGGCGGCGGCTCCATCGAGCTGGACGCGGCCACGCGCTACAAGGTGCTGGCGGCCTTCGACGGCTACCTGGAGACCCTGCCGGAGACCTCGCTGGCCCGCCCGGACTCCTACCGCGTCAAGGACGTGGTCGGCCGGCGCGGGATCGGCATCGGCTCGGCGGGGCTCCCGTCGTACAACATCCTCCTGGAGGGCCACAGCGACGCGTTGGAGAACGACGTCGTGATCTACATCAAGCAGGCCCAGACCCCGGCCGTCTCCCGGCACATCACCGACCCGGCGATCCGCGGCTACTTCCAGCACGAGGGCCACCGCACGGTGATCTCCCAGCGCGCCCTCCAGGCGCACGCCGACCCGTGGCTGGGCTGGACCGAGCTGGACGGGGCGGGGCAGCTGGTCGCCGAGGTCTCGCCGTACGCGGTGGACCTGGACTGGAGTGACATCGACGACACGGAGGAGATCGCGGCGGTCGTCGCCGACCTCGGCCGGGCGACGGCCACCATGCACGCGGCGGCGGACGACCAGTCCGGCGAGTCCCTGGTGCCGTTCTCCACCGAGCGGGCCATCGACGCGGCGATCGCGGCGGACGAGGACGGCTTCGCCGAGCTCCTGGTCTCCTTCGCGCACGACTACGGCGCACGCGCGCGTACCGACCACCAGATCTTCGTCGACCTGTTCCGCAACGGCCGGATCCCGGGCCTGTAGAAAGGCCCACCGGCCGCATCCCTGTGGGATCGATAACGATAGGACGGCTCACAGGGACTTTTTAGGGCTCCCTTACGGGCCCGCGTGACACACTCTCTCCGCTATGGACATATCCGGGACCCAGCTACGAGCGCTCCGCGCGGCGCTGTTCACGGCACTCGTCGTGACGCTCAGCACCGCGTCGCACGTGCTGCTGTCCCGGGCCCCGCTCCCGCTGAACACGGTGGCCCTGGTCGCGGCCGCCGTGTTCGCCGTGGCGTACGCGCTGGCCGGCCGGGAGCGGAGCTTCGGGCGGATCGCCGCCCTGCTGGTCCCGCTGGAGCTGGCCGCGGACACGGCCCTCACCACCGGGCAGCACGTCTGTTACGGCGCCGCGGGCGGCCCCGTCGCGGGACCGCTGCGTTCGGTCGGCTGGGACGTGTTCTGCGGTGACGGCACCAGCGTCGGCAGCCCCCTGGCCCGCGTCACGGGCACCGACACCGACCGTCTCGCGACCCTCCTCGCCCACGCCGATCCGCAGGCCGCCTGGCTGCTGCTCGGCGCGCACATCGGCGTCGGCCTGCTGGCCGCCGGCTGGCTGCGCCGCGGCGAGCGGGCGCTGGCCCAGCTGCTCGGCGCGGTGACGGCGACGACGTTCCGCCCGCTGCTGCTGGCGGTCGCCGCGGTCGCGGTCCGCCGCACCCCGGCGCCGCGCCGCCCGCGACACCCCGGTCGCCGTACGGCCACCGCGCGCGACCGGATCCTCGTGCACTCCCTGGGACGGCGTGGACCGCCGTGCTCGGTCGCTTTCGCCTGACCCACCCGAACAGCACCGAGCATCACCACTCCCTCTTACGTATCCGCACACGACGTGTGCGCGTCCCCTTACGGAGATCACCCATGAGCAAGCGGAACAGCCAGGCGGCGAAGACGGCGGCGCGCGAGCGTCTGCGTCAGGAACGCGAGCGCCAGGCCAAGCGCGACAAGATCAAGCGGCAGGTCATCGTCGCCTGCTCCATAGTGGGCGTCCTCGCGATAGCCGGAGGCATCGGCTACGCCGTCGTCCAGAACAACAAGCCCGGCTACTGGGAAGACGCCAAGAACGACAAGCTCGTCAAGCCGGCCAACACCACCGGCACGAACGGCACGACCGTCGTCATCGGCAAGAGCAGCGCCAAGAAGACCCTCGTCATGTACGAGGACTCGCGCTGCCCGGTCTGCGCCCAGTTCGAGCAGACGGTCGGCCCGACCGTGAAGAAGGACCTCGACGCCGGCAAGTTCAAGATCCAGTACGTCGGCGCCACCTTCCTGGACGACAAGCTGACCGGCGAGGGCTCCAAGAACGCCCTCAGCGCGCTCGGCGCCGCGCTCAACGTCAGCCCCGAGGCCTTCCTCGAGTACAAGACCGCGATGTACTCGACGAAGTGGCACCCCGAGGAGACCGACGACAAGTTCAAGGACGACGCCTACCTCATCAAGGTCGCCAACACGGTCGACGCCCTGAAGAACAACAAGCAGTTCCAGAAGGACGTGAAGGACGGCACCTACGACAAGTGGGCGCTGGAGGAGTCCAAGCTCTTCGACAAGGCCGGCGTGGGCGGCACCCCGACCCTGCAGATGGACGGCAAGAACCTGACCGGCTCCGACGGCGAGAACGCGCCGATGACGGTGGCCGAATTCAACACCGCGATCGAGGCGGCCCTGAAGGCCTGACCCAGGCCTTCGATCAAAGAGCGGGCGAACTTTCACCGGTTCGCCCGCTCTCGTTCATACCGATCAGTAACCTGATCGGTCGTGACCAGTAGACACAGAGCATCCGAGCGCCTCAACTCCCTGGCGCCACGCCGCCGTACGGTCGTCAAGGCCGCCGCCGCCACCGCGGGCGCCGTCCTCGTCGCGACCCCCTTCCCCGCCGGCGCCGCCGACGAGGCCCCCGCCTTCCTGCACGGCGTCGCCTCCGGCGACCCGCTTCCCGACGGCATCCTGCTGTGGACCCGGGTGACCCCCGTGGCCGCGGCGATACCCGGCTCCGGGCTCGGCCCGGACACCGAGGTGAGCTGGATCGTCGCCCTGGACAAGGCGTTCACGAACATCGTCGCCAAGGGCTCGGTCACCGCGACCGCCGCCTCCGACCACACCGTCAAGGCCGACGTGCGCGGCCTCGCCCCCGCCACGAACTACTGGTTCCGTTTCTCCGCGGGCGGCACCGACTCCCCGGCGGCGCGTACCCGCACCGCGCCGGCGGCGGACGCGGCCGTCACGGGCCTCCGCTTCGGCGTGGTCTCCTGCGCCAACTGGGAGGCCGGCTACTTCGCGTCGTACCGCCATCTCGCGGCCCGCGGCGACCTGGACGCCTGGCTCCATCTGGGCGACTACATCTACGAGTACGGCACCGGCGAGTACGGGACGCGCGACACCGTCGTACGGCAGCACGCGCCGACCCACGAGATCCTCAGCCTCGCCGACTACCGCGTCCGGCACGGGAAGTACAAGACCGACGCCGACCTTCAGGCGCTGCACGCGGTGGCCCCGGTCGTCGCGATCTGGGACGACCACGAGTTCGCCAACGACGCCTGGTCGGGCGGGGCCGAGAACCACACCGAGGGCACGGAGGGCGCCTGGGCCGCGCGCCAGGCGGCCGCCAAGCAGGCGTACTTCGAGTGGATGCCGGTGCGCCCGGCGATCGCGGGGACGACCTACCGTCGGCTGCGCTTCGGCAAGTTGGTCGACCTGTCCCTCCTCGACCTGCGGTCCTTCCGCTCGCAGCAGGTCTCCGTCGGGAACGGCTCGGTCGACGACCCCGACCGCACCCTCACCGGGCGGGCCCAACTGGACTGGCTGAAGGCGGGCCTGAAGTCCTCCGACACCACCTGGCGGCTGGTCGGCAACTCGGTGATGATCTCGCCGTTCGCGATCGGCTCGCTCTCCGCCGACCTGCTCAAGCCGCTCGCCAAGCTGCTGGGCCTGCCGCAGGAGGGCCTCGCCCTCAACACCGACCAGTGGGACGGCTACACGGACGACCGCCGTGAACTCCTGGCCCATCTGCGTGCGAACGCCATCCGCAACACCGTGTTCCTGACCGGTGACATCCACATGGCGTGGGCCAACGACGTGCCGGTGGACGCCGGTACGTACCCGCTGTCGGCCTCGGCCGCGACCGAGTTCGTCGTCACCTCGGTGACCTCGGACAACCTCGACGACCTGGTGAAGGTCCCCGAGGGCACGGTCTCCGCGGTCGCCGCGCCGATCATCAAGCTGGCCAACCGGCATGTCCACTGGGTCGACACCGACCGCCACGGCTACGGCGTCCTGGACATCACCGCCGACCGCGCGCAGATGGACTACTACGTCCTGTCCGACAGGACGAAGGCCAACGCGACCTCGTCCTGGGCCCGTTCGTACCGCACGCGGACCGGTACGCAGAAGGTCGAGCGGACTTACGACCCCGTGTAGTCAGGTTTTGGCCAACGGCGAGGGGTGCGGCCCGTGTTCGTATACGGCCGCGCCCCTCGCCCGGTCAGAAGGTGATCGAGAGGCATTTACAGGCTGGGCATGTACACGTAATCTCCGGGCGGCGGCCAGGAAGACCCCTGCGTCCGCTCTCCCCAACGCATCCGCTAGGAGTCAGCATGCGTGCGCTCGCCCGGATATCCCCTGTTATGCGCAGACGCCTTCTCGGCACGGCCGTGATGGCCGGAACCCTGATGCTCACCCCGCTGTCGGCACCCACCGGAATCGCCGCGGCCCAGACTCCGGCCGCCGACTGCGCCGACACCGACACCCACGCGGCGGCCCGCGAGTCCCGCCCGGGCAGCGGCAAGAACGTCGCCGAGCCCAACGAGGTCAGCACCGCCAAGGCCCAGGCGATGGACGCCGATCTGCGCGCCAAGCTCGACAAGCTGCCCTCGTCCGGCAGCCGCAGCCTCGCCGCCGCGGCCTCCACCAGCATCCCGGTGTACTTCCACGTCATCCACGACGGCGCCACCGGCAACCTCAGCTCGTCCGCCATCACCGCCCAGATGAACGTCCTGAACGCGGCCTACGCCGGCCAGGGCACCGGAAACGTCGACTCCGGCTACCAGTTCACGCTGGCCGGCACGGACTACACCGACAACGCCACCTGGTACAACGTCGGTTCCGGCTCCGCGGCGGAGAAGGCGATGAAGACCGCCCTGCGCAAGGGCGGCGCGAACGCGCTCAACATCTACACCGCCAACCTCGGCGGCGGCCTCCTCGGCTGGGCCACCTTCCCCAGCTCCTACAAGTCCAGCCCGTCCATGGACGGTGTCGTCATCCTCGACACGTCCCTGCCCGGCGGCTCGGCGACCAACTACAACGAGGGCGACACCGCCACCCACGAGGTCGGCCACTGGATGGGGCTGTACCACACCTTCCAGGGCGGCTGTAACGGCAACGGCGACTACGTCAGCGACACCCCGGCCGAGAAGAGCGCGGCCTACGAGTGCCCGACCGGCCGCGACAGCTGCACCAACAAGACCGGCGTCGACCCGATCCACAACTTCATGGACTACACGTACGACAACTGCATGTACCAGTTCACCTCGGGCCAGGTGACGCGCATGCAGCAGAGCTTCGCGGCCTACCGCGCCGCGGGCTGAGCCGGCTGACCTAGAGGGTCTCCAGGAAGCCGAGCGCCACCCGCCAGGTGGCCTCGGCGGCCTCCTCGTCGTAGTCGGGCAGGTCGGGGTCGGTGTAGAGGTGGCCGGCCCCGGCGTACCGGTAGATCTCCACGTCCGCGCCCGCACGGCCCATCTGGAGATACCAGGAACTCAGCCAGTCGTCCGTCTCGAACTGGTCCGGCTCGGCGACATGCAGCTGGACCGGCAGCTCGTCCACGGCCGCGTTGGCCGCGATGTCCGAGGTGCCGTGCAGAAGCAGCAGCCCGCGCGCCTTGTCGTCGCCGAGAGCGAGGGTCTGCGCGACGGAGGCGCCGAACGAGAACCCGGCGTAGACGAGCCCCCGCTCCGAATAGGGCGCGGCGGCCAGCACGGCACGCTTCAGCAGCTCGTCCTTGCCGATGCCGTCCTTGAACTCCATGCCCTCCTCGACCGTCTCGAACGTGCTGCCCTCGAAGAGGTCCGGCGTCCAGACCTGGTGTCCGGCGGCGCGCAGCCGGTCCGCCGCCGCGCGCACCGCGGGCCGCAGACCGTACGTCGAGTGAAAGAGCATGATGTTCATGAACCCCATCGTGCCAGTACGGTCGGAGGCATGGAGAACGTACTGCGCCCGCTGATCGTCGTCGGCGGTTCGGTCGTGCTCACGCTTCTCATCGGCTGGGCCACCGATCTGCTGATGCGCAAGGCCGACCAACGGCAGAGCGAGACCCCGCTGTGGGGTCTGCTGCGCCGCGGCCGCATCCCCTACCAGCTCGTCATCTTCGCGGCCCTGCTCAGAGGGTCGTACGACGAGGCACGGGTGCTGGTGGAGCACCGGGTCGGTATCGGCCGGACCCTGACGCTGGTCCTCATCGGGGCGACGGCGTGGCTGATGATCCGGATCGCGGCAGCGGTCGTGGAGACGACGTACACGCGCTACTCCCGCGCCCAGCGTGATCCCGCCCGGGTCCGCCGGGTCCGCACCCAGGTGACTCTCATCACACGGGTGGTCACCGCGGTCGTCGCCGTCGTGGCGACCGCCGCGATGCTGCTGACGTTCCCGGCGATGCGCGCGGCCGGTGCCTCGCTGCTGGCCTCTGCCGGCATCCTCGGCATCGTCGCCGGTGTCGCGGCACAGTCCACGCTGAGCAACATGTTCGCGGGGCTGCAGATCGCGTTCGGCGACATGGTCCGCATAGGGGACACGGTCGTGGTGGACGGCGAATGGGGCACGGTCGAGGAGATCACCCTCACGTTCCTGACGGTCAGGACCTGGGACGAGCGCCGGATCACCATGCCCGTGTCGTACTTCACCTCGAAGCCCTTCGAGAACTGGTCGCGCGGCGGGGCCCAGATGACCGGCATCGTCTACTGGCATCTGGACCACTCGGCGCCGATGGAGGCGATGCGCGAGAAGCTCCGCGACATCCTCCGCGAGTGCCCGGCGTGGGACGGCCGCGCCTGTGATCTGACGGTCACGGACTCGACGCCCAACACCATGCAGGTGCGGGCCCTGGTGACCGCCAAGGACGCCGACGACATCTGGAAGGTGCGGGTCACGGTCCGCGAGCAGATGATCCGCTGGCTGACCGCCCGCCACCCCTACGCCCTGCCCCGCGTCAACACGGCCGACTCGGCCC
>JABFXD010000221.1 GCA_013361925.1 Streptomyces sp.
GGGCGCACGGCCCCTCTCGGGCGACGCCGGTGGCCCGGTCGGCGCACGGCCCCTCGCGGGCGACGCCGGTGGCCCGGCCGGCGCACGGCCCCTCTCGGGGCAGGCCGAAGGCCCGCAGGGTGGTACCCCCCTTCCGCCCCTGAACCCCCTCGCCCAGGCCGCCCTCGCCGGCTTCGATGTCGAAGCCGCCGCCGCGGCCCAGCACCCCGCCTGCGCCCTGCTGCCCGCCGACGCCGATGCCCACGGCGTCTCCACGCTCGTATGGCACCGGGACCGGCCGTTCCACCCGGAACGGTTGTACGAGGCGCTGGAGGACATCACCTGTGCCGCCGCCCGCAGCCGGGGCCGGTTCTGGCTCGCGGACCGGCCGGACACCCTGCTGCACTGGGACGCGGCCGGGGGCGCGCTGTGTGTGGAGAGCGCCGGGCCCTGGCTCGCCTCCCTCCCCGACGCGGCCTGGGACATGGTCCCGCCGGTGCGTCGCGCCGCCGCCGCGCTGGACTGGCACCCCGAGCACGGCGACTGCTGCCAGCACCTGGTTTTCACGTCCCCCGCGCTCGACCGCGACGGACTCGAACGGCTGCTGGAGTCCTGCCTGTTGACCGACGCCGAGTACGCCGCGGGCCGCGCCGCCTGGAAGCAGTTGCCGCCCGCCTTCGACACCCTCCTGGAGGTCTGAGACCCGTGCCCCGCAAGACCGAACGCCAGCCCGCCAAGCACCGGCCGAATCCGCTGGACGCGGCCGGAGTGACGTACGTCGACTACAAGGACACCGACCTGCTGCGGAAGTTCATCTCCGACCGCGGCAAGATCCGCAGCCGCCGCGTCACCCGCGTCACCGCCCAGCAGCAGCGACAGCTGGCCAGTGCCATCAAGAACGCGCGAGAGATGGCGCTGCTGCCGTACTCCAGTGCCAGGTGAACGGCTATAGGTAGGTGATTCCCTACGTTTGACGCGTAGGGAATCGCCTACCTATTGTGTTCCGTATGACCATCACACACGCCTCCTTCGTCACCCTCCCCGTCACCGACCAGGACCGCGCCCTGCGCTTCTACACCGAGGTCCTCGGCATGGACGTCACCGCCGACCTCGACCTGCCCCAGGGGCGGTGGCTCCAGGTGGCGCCCGCCGGGGCGCAGACCGTGTTCACGCTCTCCGGCCCGGGGATGGGCGGTTTCGAGCCCGGCGAGGCGCGGGGGATCATGTTGGTGACGACCGACGTCGACGCCGACTGCGCACGGCTCACCGACGCGGGCGTCCGCGTGCAGGGCCCCGACGAGCTCCCCTGGGGCCGGATGGCCTCGTTCGCGGATCCCGATGGCAACGGTCTGATGCTGCTGACGGAAGCGCACCATTAGACGCACACCAGGAGAAGGGCCGGGCATGACCGCAGCGGGGGTCCGTGAAGAGGCCGAGGCGGACCGGGTGTTCGCCGCGCTCGCCAACGCCACCCGCCGCGAGGTGCTGCGCCTCCTCCGCGACGGCGGCCCCCAGCCCGTGCGGGCCCTCGCCGCCCACTTCGACATGGCCCGCCCGAGCCTCTCCGAGCACCTCAGGGTGCTCCGCGACGCCGGCCTCGTCTCCGAGCAGCGCTCCGGCCGACAGCGCATCTACCGCCTGGAGGCGACCCCGCTCGCCGAGGTGCAGGACTGGCTCCACCCGTACGAGCGGTTCTGGCGCGACCGGCTGAGGGAGCTCGGCGACCTGCTGGACCGGATGCCCGACGATGGCGCCCCATGAGCACCGCACCCGAGGGCGACGACCTCACCGTCATCCGCGTCGACCAGTTCTTCCCGCACCCGCCCGCCAAGGTCTGGCGCGCCCTCACCGAGCCCGAACTGCTCGCGCAGTGGCAGATGCAAGGGGCCGAGGCGTTCCGTCTCGAGGTCGGTCACCGGTACACGATGAGCTCGGTTCCGCGGCCCAACACCCGCTTCTCCGGCACCCTCGACGTGGAGGTTCTCGCCTACGAGCCGGAGCGGATGCTGAGCGTCCGCTGGACC
>JABFXD010000828.1 GCA_013361925.1 Streptomyces sp.
CCCTCGGCGTCGAGCAGGGTGAGCGCGCTGCGGCACTTGGAACAGGCCGGGTTGATCCAGATCTCCATGGGGTCAAAGGTACCCCTGAGGTCCCCTCAAAGCCCCTGTGGCCAGGGCCTTTTGTCAGTGCCTGGCGGTACACTAGAAGACGTGTTCGAGGGTGTTGGGGGGCTGCCGAACCCCCCGTTCCGACACCCTCACCGCGACAGGAGGATGCCTGTGCCCGCTGCCGCTCTGAAGCCGTTGCCCACCCAGTCGACCGCCCAGCACCCGGTGCTGCTCGACCTGCCGTACACCCCCGTGGAGAAGCGCCCGCTGCCGCCGGGCCGGCCACGCGAGTGGTACATCACGCACAACCGCCGCCTCAAGGCGATGCGGCTCGCGATCGCCCTGCTCGACTCGGGCGTGTACCTGCCGAACCAGGCCCGCAACGAGAAGATACGCACCACGGCGGAGACGATCGGTGTCCACCCCCCGTCGGACACGACGTGCCACATGGTCCGAGCCCTGATGCGCTACGCCCGGTGAGGCGCCGGCGCCGGGCGCCCTCGTACGCGGGGGCGCCCGGCGCCCCACCCGCCCGTTCCTCACCCGATCGCCGTACTCCGCATGCGCCCGCCCCCGTCCCACGCTTCCCTGCGATCAGGAGGTGTGCGGCACCAGGGACGACAGACGACGGCGGATCGGGAGACGTGATGCGAAGGCACGGCGGATGAGCGCCCCTGGCGGCCAGGGCACCCCCGGTGACCGCGCCGCGCAGGGAAGGGCCGCCCGCAAGCGCGTCCCGCGCTCCGCGCACGCCACCTGGATTCCCTCCCTCGACCGGCCCGACCCCGTCGCCGTGCTGGAACGCCAGGGGCGTGACCGGCTGCCGGAGCTGCTGCCGATCCGGTACGGCAGGATGTCGGCCTCCCCGTTCGCCTTCCTGCGCGGCGCCGCCGCCGTGATGGCCGCCGACCTCGCCGCCCAGCCGCACACCGGCCTGACCGTGCAGCTCTGCGGCGACGCCCACCTGCTCAACTTCGGGCTCTACGCCTCCCCGGAGCGCACCCTCCTCTTCGACCTCAACGACTTCGACGAGACCTTCCCCGGCCCCTTCGAGTGGGACGTCAAACGCCTCGCCGCGAGCGTCGTCGTGGCCGCCCGCGAGAACGGCCACAGCGAGCCGAAGGCCCACCGGGCGGCCGTGGCGGCCACCGCCGCGTACCGCACGTCCATGCGCAGACTGGCCGGGCTCGGCGAACTCGCCGTCTGGTACGAGCGCCTCGACGCCGACACCCTGATGCCCCTCATCCGCTCCACCCGGCACCGCCACCGCGCCCGGTCGACCCTCACCCGGGCCCGCCGCCGCACCAGCCTCCAGGCCCTCGGAAAGCTGACGGAGGTGGTCGACGGGCGGCGCCGGATCATCCAGGACCCGCCGCTGCTCGAACCCGCCGGCGTCCCCGACATGGCCGCCCTGCGCAAGATCTTCAGCGACTACCGCTCCACCCTCGCCGAGGAACGCCGTCTCCTCCTCGACCGCTACCGCTTCGTCGACGCCGCCCGCAAGGTCGTCGGCGTCGGCAGCGTCGGCACCCGCTGCTTCATCGTGCTGCTGACCGGCCGGGACGCGGACGACCCGCTGTTCCTGCAGATCAAGGAGGCACGCCAGTCCGTCCTGGAGGAACACCTGCCGAGCGGGCCGTACGTCCATCCCGGACACCGGGTCGTCGCGGGCCAGCGGCTGTTGCAGGCCGCCAGCGACATCTTCCTCGGGTGGATGACGGGGCCGCAGGGACGGGCCTTCTACTGGCGGCAGCTGCGTGACATGAAGGGCTCGGCCGAGGTGGCCGGGATGAGCCCCGCGGAGCTCACCACGTACGCCCGCCTGTGCGGCACCGCCCTGGCGCGCGCTCACGCCCGCTCGGGAGACCGTGTCGCCATCGCCGCCTACCTGGGCGGCGGCGACACCTTCGACCACGCGATCGCCGAGTTCGCCCACACCTACGCCGCGCGGAC
>JABFXD010000453.1 GCA_013361925.1 Streptomyces sp.
TGGGGAGGGCACTGTCGTGACCGACGACCAGCACGCGGAGGGCGGCGCGCCCCACAGCGGCGGCCGCTGGGACCCGCTGCCCCAGGGCGACTACGACGACGGCGCCACCGCCTTCGTGAAGCTCCCCGAAGGCGGCATCGACGCCCTGCTGGCCTCCGACAGCCCCCTCGCGGCGCCCGGCCACGGCTATGTGCCGCCGCAGATAACGGTGGCGCCGGGCACGGGAGCCGACCCCGCCGCCGGCCCGTGGGCGGCCCCCGCCGGCGGCACACAGTGGCCCGACCCGAACGCGGTGCCGCAGGACGGGCACATCACCGGGAACGACCAGTTCACGTACAACCCGGGGGCGACCGGGCAGTGGACCTTCCAGGACGCCTCGGAGTCCGCTCCGGCGCCCGGCCACGACGTCACCGGACAGTGGTCCATCCCCGTCGCCGGGGGTGACCTTCCGGACGAATCGGGCGAGTTCACCACGTCGTCCCTCGTCGAGCAGTGGGGCGGCACCCCGCCGGCCACCCTGCCCGGCGGTGCGCCCGCACCCTGGGCGACGCAGACGGGACAGCCGTGGGACACGGGCGCGCCGGAGACCGGACAGCCGACGGGCCCCGGAGCCGAGCACGGTCAGCTGCGCGAGCACGGCGAGCCGGGCGGCGACGGACACCTGCCCGTCCCGCCGGGCGCCGACGCGGGAAACGTGGACCTCCACGCACGCGTGGAGCCGCGTCCGGACGCGCACGCCCCGGAGCGGGTGCCCGATGGTCCCGACCCGGCCGCCGCACCGGACCCCGACGGGCAGCGGGCTCACACCCCCGACGTCGCCCCCGCCACGGCCGCCTCACAGCCCGCTCCGGGCGACGGTGAGGATCCCGGCCCGCACGACGCCCCCGAGGGCGCCCAAGGGGCCGTGGAAGCCGCCGAGGAGGCCTCCGAGCCGCCCGCCGAGCACGCCCAGGACGGCGACGCCGCTCCCACGGCGGAGGGCGCGGAGGAGGCGGAGGAGCACACCGCCGAACAGGCCCCCGCCTTCCCCGGCGAAGAACACCCCCTCGCCGCATACGTCCTGCGCGTCAACGGCGTCGACCGGCCCGTGACCGACGCCTGGATCGGCGAGTCGCTGCTCTACGTGCTGCGTGAGCGCCTCGGCCTCGCCGGCGCCAAGGACGGCTGCTCACAGGGCGAGTGCGGTGCCTGCAACGTCCAGGTCGACGGGCGGCTCGTCGCCTCCTGCCTGGTCCCGGCCGTCACCGCCGCCGGCAGCGAGGTCCGTACCGTCGAGGGACTCGCCGAGGACGGCCGCCCCTCCGACGTGCAGCGGGCGCTCGCCCGGTGCGGCGCGGTGCAGTGCGGCTTCTGCGTGCCGGGCATGGCGATGACCGTGCACGACCTGCTGGAGGGCAACCCGGCGCCGACCGAGCTGGAGACCCGCCAGGCGCTGTGCGGCAACCTGTGCCGCTGCTCCGGCTACCGGGGTGTCGTCGACGCCGTCCAGGAGGTCGTCGCCGAGCGGGAGGCACACGCCGCCGGGGACTCCGAGTCGAACGGCGACGAGGCACGTATTCCCCATCAGGCGGGCCCCGGAGCCGGCGGCGTCAACCCGTCGGCCTTCGAGCCGCAGCACGACCAGGCGTACGGACCGGACGGAGGCCAGGCGTGAGCAACGAAGCCGCCACCGCGACCACCCCCGCGGAGGCAGCCCCTGCCCCCGAGCCGATCCCGCACGGCCTCGGCGCGTCCCTCCCGGCCGCCGACGCCCGTGCCAAGACCGAGGGCACGTTCCCGTACGCGGCCGACCTGTGGGCCGAGGGCCTGCTGTGGGCGGCCGTGCTGCGCTCCCCGCACCCGCACGCGCGCATCGTGTCCATCGACACGTCCCACGCGCGCGACATGCCCGGCGTCCGCGCGGTCATCACCCACGAGGACGTGCCCGGACACCCGCTGTACGGCCGCGGCAAGGCGGACCGCCCGGTCTTCGCCTCCGAGGTCGTACGCCACCACGGCGAGCCCATCGCCGCCGTCGCCGCCGACCACCCCGACACCGCGCGGATGGCCGCCGCGGCCGTCATCGTCGAGTACGAGGTACGCGAACCGGTCACCGACCCCGAGCAGGCCTTCGAGGCCGAGCCGCTGCACGCCGACGGCAATCTGATCCGGCACATCCCGCTGCACCACGGCGACCCGGCCGCCACCGGCGACATCGTCGTCGAGGGCCAGTACCGCATCGGCCGCCAGGACCCGGCCCCCATCGGCGCCGAGGCCGGACTCGCCGTGCCCCGGCCCGACGGCGGCGTGGAGCTCTACCTGGCCTCCACCGACCCGCACACCGACCGGGACACCGCCGCCTCCTGCTACGGCCTGGAACCCGAGCGCGTCAAGATCGTCGTCACCGGTGTCCCCGGCGCCACCGCCGACCGCGAGGACCAGGGCGTCCAGCTCCCGCTCGGCCTGCTCGCGCTCAAGACCGGCTGCCCGGTGAAGCTCACGGCCACGCGCGAGGAGTCCTTCCTCGGCCACGCGCACCGCCACCCGACCCTGCTCCGCTACCGCCACCACGCCGACGCCGAGGGCCGGCTGGTGAAGGTCGAGGCGCAGATCCTGCTCGACGCGGGCGCCTACGCCGACACGTCCTCCGAGGCCCTCGCCGCCGCCGTCGGCTTCGCCTGCGGCCCCTACGTCGTCCCGAACGCCTTCATCGAGGGCTGGGCGGTGCGCACCAACAACCCGCCCTCAGGACATGTCCGCGGCGAGGGCGCCATGCAGGTGTGCGCCGCCTACGAGGCCCAGATGGACAAGCTGGCGAAGAAGCTGGGCATCGACCCGGCGGAACTCCGCCTGCGCAACGCCATGGCCACCGGCGACGTCCTGCCGACCGGCCAGACCGTGACCTGCCCGGCCCCGGTCGCCGAACTCCTCCAGGCCGTACGGGACTTCCCGCTGCCCGCGCTGCCCAAGGACACCCCCGAGGACGAGTGGCTGCTGCCCGGCGGCCCCGAGGGCGCGGGCGAACCGGGCGCGATCCGCCGGGGTGTGGGCTACGGCCTGGGCATGGTGCACATGCTGGGCGCCGAGGGCGCCGACGAGGTCTCCACGGCCACCGTCAAGGTCCACGACGGCATCGCGACGGTGCTCTGCGCGGCCGTCGAGACCGGTCAGGGCTTCACCACGCTGGCCCGCCAGATCGTCCAGGACACCCTGGGCGTCGACGAGGTCCACGTGGCCCCCGTCGACACCGACCAGCCCCCGGCCGGCGCGGGCTGCCGAGGCCGCCACACCTGGGTCTCCGGTGGCGCGGTGGAGCGCGCGGCGAAGATGGTCCGCACCCAGCTCCTCCAGCCGCTCGCGCACAAGTTCGGGATGTCCACCGAGCTGCTCCAGATCACCGACGGCAAGATCACCTCGTACGACGGCGTCCTGTCGACCACCGTCACCGAGGCTCTGGACGGCAAGGAACTGTGGGCCACCGCCCAGTGCCGCCCGCATCCCACCGAACCGCTCGACGAGCAGGGCCAGGGCGACGCCTTCGTCGGCATGGCCTTCTGCGCGATCCGCGCGGTGGTCGACGTCGACATCGAACTCGGCTCGGTCCGGGTCGTCGAACTCGCCGTCGCCCAGGACGTGGGCCGCATCCTCAACCCGGCCCAGCTCGCCGCCCGGATCGAGGCGGGCGTCACCCAGGGCGTGGGCGTCGCGCTGACGGAGAACCTGCGCACCGCGCGCGGCCTGATCCGCCACCCCGACCTCACCGGGTACGCGCTGCCGACGGCCCTGGACGCCCCGGACATCCGGATCGTGAAGCTCGTCGAGGAACGGGACGTGGTCGCGCCCTTCGGCGCGAAGGCGGTGAGCGCGGTGCCGGTGGTGACCTCACCGGCGGCCATCGCCTCCGCCGTCCGGTCCGCCACCGGCCGCCCGGTGAACCGGCTGCCGATCCGCCCGCAGGCCGCGGTGGTGACGGGACAGTGAGCTCCGAGGATCCGCAGCGCTACGAACCGCCGCCCAGCGTCGGGAAGCTGCTGGTGTGGATCCTGGTGTTCGCGCTCGCGGCGCTGGTGGTCGTGCTCGGTGGCGTGTATCTGACGTGATGCGCGGGGTCGTGCTGGTCACCGGTGTCATGGCGTCCGGCAAGTCGACGGTCGCGCAAGCCCTGGCCGAGCGGCTGCCGCGCGCCGCGCACGTCCGTGGGGACGTCTTCCGCCGGATGGTCGTCTCCGGGCGGCAGGAGTACGTGCCCGGAGGCGGCGGCGAGGGCGAGGCCCAGCTCCGGCTGCGCTACCGGCTGTCGGCGGCGACCGCGGACGCCTACGCGGACGCCGGGTTCACGGCCGTCGTGCAGGACGTGGTGCTGGGGGAGGAACTGGCCGCGTACGTCCGGCTCGTCCGCACCCGCCCGCTGTACGTCGTCGTCCTCGCCCCGAGCCCCGAGACGGTCGCCGCCCGGGAGGCGGAGCGCGCCAAGTCGGGGTACGGGGCGGCCTGGACGGTGCGGGAACTGGACCGGCAGCTGCGGGCCCGGACGCCCCGGATCGGGCTGTGGCTGGACACCTCGGAGCTTTCGGTGGGGGAGACGGTGGAGGCGATTCTCACGGGAAGGCAACGCGCCGAGGTGGTTTGAGCGTCTCTTGGTCGTGGGGCGTTGTCGTGAGGCCTTGTCGTGGGGCGTTGTCAGTGGCTCGGCGTAGTGTTCCGGTGTGTGGGGGACGACGGCGAGATCTTCACGGCGAACCCGCCCTGCCCTGCTCGGGGACACAGAGCTCGCACGCACGGGGGAACGATGAGCACGACCGGCACCGCGACCGCGGTGATCACCTTGACCGACGACGACCTGGCCCGCCTCGTCACGCACGCGTCGACGCGCAGCTGGCTGACGGGCCCCGGACTGCCCGCCGAGATCGGCCTGTTGAGCTTCGCGGAGCTCGGTCGGGAGGGCCTGCGGACCCTGACGGACGCGACCGGCGACCCCGGCGGGCGGCTGGCCGCGGACATGCGGGACCAGCTGGTCATAGGCGGACTGCTCGACGACGAGGGCCGGGAGACGGAGTCGGTCCTGCTCGACGGTGCGACGGGCGAGGTGTCGACGACCGACTTCTGGTGGGACCGCCCCGACCTCATGGAGCGCCGCCCGCTCGCCCCGTCGCTGGAGAAGCTGCTGCGCTTCGCGACCGCGACGGACGAACTGGCGGGACTGCGCGGCCAGTTCGCGGCCTACGCCGACCGGTACGGCCAACAGGTCGCGGCGGAGGCCTCGCGTCACCTGCTCGCGATCTTCGAGGAGGGCACGGACGGCGCGGTGCCGGCCCTGTGGCGGGCGGCGGCCCTGATCCGCCCGCTGGCCCTGGCGGTCGGCCCCGGCAGGACGTCCGGGCTGGCCCTCGACCTTCCGGTGCGGTTGCTGGACCAGGAGTTCGGGCAGGGCGAGATCTGGCGCTTCGAGGAGGTCGACTTCCCCGCGACGCTCACCCATGAACCCACCCGCCGCTTCCTGCGCGACACGGGCCTGCCCGAGGACACCGACCTCTTCCGCCTGGACACGGACGTCCCGCTGCCCACCCTCACCGAGCACCACGCCGACCACCCGGGCGCCGAACTCCCGGCCGACGCCGCCCACTTGATACGCCTCGGTCATCTCGTCGAGGACAACAGCCTGGTGGTGGACGGCCGCACGGGCGCGGTCCTGCACTGGAGCGAGCCCGAGGCACGGCTGTACCCGCTGAACACGGACGTCTCCACGCTCGCGTTCACGCTCTGGCTGCTGCGCCGCGAGGCGACCCTCGACGAGGAGCTGTCGCGGGGCCGGATCCAGGTGCTGGGCGAGCCGCTGGGCCCGCACGCCCAGCTGGCGGCCACGATGATCCAGGTCCTGTCGAGCGTCGACCGCACCGGCAGCGCGACGGACGCCGACTGGCACTACTGGACGGACATGCTGAGGGACGAGGCGGGCGGGGTGCTCTGACACACAGGCATCGCGGTGCCCATAATTGATCAGCCAACTCCCGTTCCCCTCAGGTACGTTCGGCGCGACCAGTTGTTCGAAGAGAGGAACGCCGCTGTGCGCAAGCTCCACCGTCGAATGACGACCGCCCTCGGGGTCGCCGCGGCCTCCGCGTCGGCGCTCGCCCTGGGCATCGCCCCCGCGCAGGCCGCCGGCGAGGTCTACGAGGCCTCCAACTCCATCATCTCGTCGGACGTCACCGCGAAGACGTACTTCGCGGCCGACGGCGAGATCCTCACGGCCCTCGACATGCTGAAGGACGGCCACGGGACGGCCGCCCAGTGGCGCTACAACTCCAGCTCCTCGACCCACTCGTACTACAACGGCTCCGGCTACGCCGTCGCCCACGACTGGAACCTCTCCTTCGCCGAGGGCACCACGCTCCAGATCCGCGCCTGCCTCCAGGACGGCTCCGACGGCACCCCGTACAAGTGCGGCGGCTGGGAGTACGCCAAGGCCTGACCCGGACCGGCGAAAAGGGCGGCACCCCCACTGGGGGCGCCGCCCTTCCGGCATCCTCGACACAGAGGCCGTGGCGGGAATTGAACCCACGTACCTCGCTTTGCAGGCGAGTCCCTAAGCCACTCGGGCACACGGCCGTTCACCGGTCGGGAGGGGGTTCGTGAACTCCGTTCCGAACTCGGTGAGATGACCGTACGGGTGGGGCGGGAAGGGGCTCAAGGGGATCGCCGGCCCTGCAATGCGACTGCCACACGCCGTTCATGAAAGACGGGCGGGCGTCTCCTGGTCGTACGACCAAGGTCTCAGCCCAAGACCACCTCCCGACAGGGGCCAAACCCCTCCACGGCCCTTACCCTGGCGACCATGACCAGCCTCGAACCGCGCGACGCCGATGTCGTGCAGACCACCCCTGACCTGCCCGCCGATGCCGAGGAAGGGGTGCTGGGGCGGGCGTACCGGGCGCTCAGCGTCGGGATCGTGTCGGTCGTGCTGCTCATCGCCTTCGAGGCGACCGCGGTCGGCACGGCGATGCCCGTGGCGGCGCGGGAGCTGGACGGGGTGTCGCTGTACGCGTTCGCGTTCTCGGGGTACTTCACGACCTCCCTCTTCGGGATGGTGCTGTCCGGGCAGTGGTCCGACCGGCGTGGGCCGCTCGGCCCGCTGACCACCGGCATCGCCTCCTTCGCGGCCGGGCTGATGCTGTCCGGGACCGCGGGCGCGATGTGGCTGTTCATCCTCGGGCGGGCGGTGCAGGGGTTCGGCGGCGGGCTGGTCATCGTCGCGCTGTACGTCGTCGTGGGACGGGCCTACCCGGAGCGGCTGCGGCCCGCGATCATGGCCGCCTTCGCCGCGGGCTGGGTCGTACCGTCGATCGTCGGCCCGCTCGCGGCGGGCGCGGTGACCGAGCACCTCGGGTGGCGGTGGGTGTTCGTCGGGATCCCGGTGCTCGTCGTCTTCCCGCTGGCGCTCGCGCTGCCGCAGATACGGCGGCGGGCCGGGGGACCGGTCGGCGACTCCGCCCGCATCGTCTCCGTCGACCGGCGCCGGATCCGCCTCGCCCTCGGCATCTCGCTGGGCGCGGGCCTGCTGCAGTACGCCGCCCAGGATCTGACGTGGGTCTCGCTGGTGCCGGCCGTCGCGGGCGCCGCGCTGCTCGTGCCGGCCGTGCTCGGGCTGCTGCCCCGCGGTACCTACCGAGCCGTCCGCGGGCTGCCCTCCGTCGTGCTGCTGCGCGGTGTCGCCGCGGGGTCCTTCATCGCCGCGGAGTCCTTCGTGCCGCTGATGCTGGTCACCCAGCGGGGTCTCTCACCGACGCTCGCCGGGTTCTCGCTCGCGGCGGGCGGGGTGACGTGGGCGCTGGGGTCGTGGGTGCAGTCGCGGGCGCGGGTGGAGCGGTACCGGGAGCGGCTGATGACGGCCGGGATGGTGCTGGTGGCCGCGGCGATCGCCGCCGCGCCGAGTGTGCTGATCGACTCGGTGCCGGCCTGGACGGTCGCCGTCGCGTGGGCCTTCGGGTGCTTCGGGATGGGCCTGGTGATCTCGTCCACCAGCGTGCTGCTGCTCCAGCTCTCGGCTCCCGAGGAGGCCGGCACCAACTCCGCGTCCCTCCAGATCTCCGACGCCCTGGCCAACGTCGTCCTGCTGGCGGCGGGCGGCGCGGCGTTCGCCGCGCTGGGCGGCGGGACGGTGAGCAGTACGGCGGCCTCCGGCGCGGGCTCGCATCCGGCGGCGTTCGCGGCGGTGTTCCTGCCGATGGCGGGGGTGGCGTTGGTGGGGGCGTGGGTGACGAGGCGGTTGCGGACGGAATCCAGGTGATGCCGGTGGTACCACCCGGCACCGGGATGGCATGGCTGGACTCGGTTGATCGACTCGGCCCTGACCCGTCCGCAGTCGTCCTGGACCTCTGCCAGGGCGCCTTGGACGTGCCCAAGATCGCGACCCGTCTGCCGCGCTTCACGCGCTGACTGTGACCTCGGTCCCACCCACGGGCGACCCGGCCCCGTCCGGGCGTTGACGGTGTCGGGGCGCCGGTAAGGTGACCCGGTCGTCATACGCACCGGACCCCTACGGAGACCGT
>JABFXD010000187.1 GCA_013361925.1 Streptomyces sp.
GACCGCGGCATCGGCTGCACGGTCCTCGACTACAACGCCCTGCGCGGCATCGAGGACGACAAGCTGCGGCTGTTCTGACAGCGGTTTTCGAGGCTCTACGACGATGAGGGCCGGGTTCCCGCGGGGGAACCCGGCCCTCACTGCTGGCGTACGCGCCTCAGATCACCGTGTCCGACGCCGAACCCGAGGAGCTGGGCGTCCCGGCGGCGCTGCTCTCCGTGGCACTGGCGGGCGCGCTGGACGACGCGGGGCCGCTGGCGGAGTCGGAGGTGGACGGCTCGTCCGTGGGCGTGGTCGTCGGGGTCTCCGTGGGCGTGGCCGGGTCGGTGGGCTCGGTCGGCGTCGGCGTCGGGGTCGGCGTGCTCGACGGCGGCTTGGTCGGAGACGCCGAGGTGGACGGCGGCTTGGACGTGGAGGACGGCGGCTTCGACGTCGGCTTCTTCGTCCCGCTCGGGTCGTCCGAAGGCTCCGCGCTCTCCGTCGGCGTCGGGTCGTCGGACGTGCCGAACGTGCCGTCGGGGCCCGGGTCGGTCGGGCGGCTGGTGGCCTTGCCGGTGTCGCCCTTGCCGTCGTCGTTCTTCGGGACGTCGGCGCCGAGGCTGCCGTCGTCCACGTCCTGACTGGCCGACGGGTTGACGCCGACCTTGTCGGAGGGGTTGTTCGCGTCGTTGTCGGACGTCGCGCCGAGCGTCACCACCGTGCCGAGCACGGCCGCGAGGAGCGCGCCCGCACCGGCCGCGACGAGGTTGCGCCGGGCGAGGCCCTTGAGGCCGCCACGGGCCTTGCGGTTCGGGACGGGACCCGCGGGGGCCGCGGCCCGGTGGGTGACCAGGGTCGCCGTCTCGTTCGGCGGCTGGAGCGGCGGGAAGGCCATCGGGACGCCGCCGGGCGGCGACTGCGACTCCTCACGGCGGGCGTCGGGCACCTCCTCGCCGGCGGTCGCGGTGATCCCCAGCGGTACCCCGGACCGGTCGGAGACCAGGGCGAGGGCACGGCGGCCGGCGACGGTGCCGCGCTTGTCGGCGAGGGCGCCGCGCAGCGCGATGGCGGCCTCCAGCTCGGCGCGGGCCCGGTCGAGCTGGTCGGCGCAGAGCGCGAGGATGCCCAACTCGTGGTGGAAGTAGGCCTGTTCGCCGACCTCTCCGGAGGCCCGGGCGGCTTCGGCGCCGAACCTCAGGGCCCGCTCCCAGGCGCTCCAGTGCAGCCCCGCGGCGAACGCGGGCGCCGCGGTGCGGGCCAGCTGGACGGTGACGTTCTCCTCGTCCTCGGCGGGCGGCTCCGCGACCGGCACGAGCACGGCGAGGGCGGCGAGCACCGCGTCGGCCTCGGCGCACACGCGCTCGGGCGTGACCGAGGGATGCCCGGCCCACCAGGCGTAGTGGCGGCCCGCGGCCAGCGCCCGGGCCTCGGTGTCGTCGCCGTATCCGGCGCCCTCCAGCTGGGTCTGCACACCGGCGGCGAGCCGGTAGCGGGCACCGACCGGGGTGATCAGCGCGGAGCTCAGCAGCTCGCCGAGGGCGGCGTCCGCGTGGGTGTCGCCGACGAGGGCGGGCAGATGGGCCTGGTGCGGCACCTCGCCGCCGAGCGCCACGGCGAACCGCAGGGCGGTGCGCGCCGAGTCGCTGAGCCGCCCGGCGAGCAGCGTGGCCGGTGCGGCGCCCTCGGCGAGCGAGGGCAGGGGTACGTCGTGGCCGTCGCCGGCCTCGAAGGGGGCGTCGATCTGGGCTTCCTGGAAGACGCCGAACTCGTCGAAGGCCTCGGCGCTGGCGCGCAGTTCGTCGCGCTGCCGCAGCAAGGCGCCGGCCTGCACGAAGCGCAGCGGCAGGCCCTCGGACTCGAACCAGAGGTCGCCGGCCCAGTTGGCCTCGTCCTCGGTGAGGACCCGGCCGACGGCACGCTCCAGGAGCTCCACTCCACCGGCCCGGTCCAGGCCGCCGAGGAAGACCTCTTCGAGGGCCGAGTCGGCGGACGGGGCGGGGACGTCGGGGGTCGCGGCGACCAGGAAGGCGCACTCGGGGGTGGCGTCGAGGAGGTCGTCGAGCGCGGCACCGCCGAACTCGACGTCGTCGAGGACGACGACCGCGCCGATCTCCCGGACGAGGGCGAGCAGGTCCTCGGGTCCCGGGCGGTGCAGGGGCGCGTCGTAGACGGCGTAGAAGAGGTCGTGGAGGAGGTCGTCCGGGGTGCGGTGGAAGCCGCTGAGGCGGACGACGCCGTCGGGCGCGAGGTCCGAGCAGTCCTCGGCGACGACGTCGAGGAGGCTGGTGCGGCCCGATCCGGCGGGGCCGGTGAGGCGGACGGAGCGGCCGCGGGCGAGCAACCGCACGAGGCGCTCGCGCTCGTCCTGGCGGGCCAGCAGCGGCAGCCTGGGCGGGGTCGGTCCCGGCGGGACCGGCGGGCGGGCCGCGCGGTCGCTCTCGGCACGGTCGGCGGCGGTGAGCTTCCGCGGCCGGGCGGGCCGTTCTCCGGGCGGGCAGGCCTCTATCTCGCTGCCGTCGACGGGGTTGACGGTGAGCAGGTGGTCACCGGAGACCAGCTGCACGGCACGGGCCAGGGCGGGTGTGCTCTGGCCGAAGTCGGGTGTGAGCGGGTCCCTGGGCGGACGCTGGCGCGACGGGCTGCCGTCGCCGTCGTGGCCGTACTCCTCGGGTCCCCGGTTGTTCGGGTCCATAGGTTTCAAGCCCCCCAAAAGCGTCTCGTGTGTCGTGGGTCCTCCGGGACCCAGGCCCCCTCCGGCCTGCTGCACACCGCGCTGTCGCTTCTGGTCCGGGCCCGCTCGTTCAGGGACGTACATCCAGCGGGCGACCGAACCCTAAACCTTCGCACAGTATCTACGACAGCCCGGGGTACCGCGCCGTCCGAGACGTCACAGTCTCGTGAGGATTGTGCGCGGCGCGCCTTTCACCTTTGCAACACCGGGCGCTCACATCGCACGCACACGAGGGTTCACACCCGGGGCAGCGACTCCACCCCGATGCCGCCCTCGATCGCCAGGATCCGGTGCAGCCGGGTGGCCACCAGCAGGCGCTGCATCTGCGGCGGTACGTCGCGCAGCACCAGGCGTCGGCCGCAGCGGCCGGCCCTGCGGTGGGCCCCCATGATCACCCCGAGTCCGGTGGCGTCCCAGGAGTCGAGCTCGGACAGGTCGAGCACGAGATCGCCGACTCCGTCGTCGACGGCCGAGTGCAGGACCGTACGGGCGTCCGCCGCGCTGCGGACGTCGAGGCGGCCCCCGACGACCAGCTCGACGTGGTCGCCCCTGATGAACATATGCGCTCCCCGTGGTGCGTCTCGTGCTCCGCGAATGTGATGTCCGGTGATGCAACCTCTGACTGCGCGAGGCGGTCAGAGGTTGCCGTCTGTAAGCGAACCGATACCGAATTCACCCCTCGGTGTGACACCTGAGGGGCGTACGTGATTTCGGGTGTTGATCAGTACGTGTAGTCGATCAGTACGTGCGGTCGATCGGTACGCGTAGTTGATCAGTACGTGTAGAAGCCCTGCCCGCTCTTGCGCCCGATGTCACCGGCGTCAACCATCCGGCGCATCAGCTCCGGCGGAGCGAACTTCTCGTCCTGGGACTCGGTGTAGATGTTGCCGGTGGCGTGCAGCAGGATGTCGACGCCGGTGAGGTCGGCCGTGGCGAGCGGGCCCATGGCGTGCCCGAAGCCCAGCTTGCAGGCGAGGTCGATGTCCTCGGCCGTGGCCACGCCCGACTCGTAGAGCTTGGTGGCCTCGACGACGAGGGCGGAGATGAGCCGGGTGGTGACGAAGCCGGCGACGTCCCGGTTGACGACGATGCAGGTCTTGCCGGTGGACTCGGCGAACTCCCGCGCGGTGGCGAGGGTTTCGTCGCTCGTCTTGTAGCCGCGGACCAGCTCGACGAGCTTCATCATCGGCACCGGCGAGAAGAAGTGCACACCGACGACCCGCTCGGGGTGCTCGGTGGCCGCCGCGATCTTGGTGATCGGGATGGCGGAGGTGTTGGAGGCGAGGACGGTGTCCGGCCGCACGATCTTGTCGAGGGCGCGGAAGATCTCGTGCTTCACTTCCAGCTTCTCGAAGACCGCCTCGACGACGATGTCGGCGTCCGCGGCGGCGTCCAGATCGGTGGTCGCGGTGATCCGGCCGAGGGCGGCGTCGGCGTCGTGCGCCTCCATCTTGCCCTTGCTGACGAACTTGTCGTACGAGGCCTTGATGCCGTCGGTGCCACGCTTGAGAGCCTCGTCGGTGACGTCCCGCAGGACGACGTCCCAGCCCGCCTGAGCGGAGACCTGGGCGATCCCGGAACCCATCAAGCCGGCGCCGATGACGGCAAGCTTCCGTGCCACTGTTGTGACTCCCCTTTGTACGCCTTGCCCACTGTTGAGATTGCTTCTCCGGCGGACCTTAGCGTTCGTGAGGTGCTGTGTGACCGGTAAGTAATGCGCGTCACGTCTCATCTGACGGACATCACACCGGCAGACGTCACGCCGGGTCCCGTACGGCGTAGTTGAGCACCTTCTCGCTCAACAGCCCCTCGATCTCGTCCATCAGTACGAGCACCTCTCGGGACACTTCATCCGGATTGCGGCCCTTGACCATCTCACGCCCGATAACACCCATGACGGTGTGATGGATCCAGTTGAGCTGACCGGCCATCAGGGTGGGGACCGGGTCGTCGTCGGCGGCGGCGGTCTCCTCGCGCAGGGCCCTCTCCAGGTTCTCCTGGACCTCCTGCTGGATGCTCCACAGTCGGGACTGCAACGGCGGCGCGTCATGGATGACCCGCATGAACCGGTCGTAGCCGACCATCAGCCCGACCCGGGGCGAGACCGCCTCGACCTCGTCGCGCAGTTCGCGCAGCAGCGCGGCGGCGGCCGACTCGCCGGCGTCCCGGCCGCGCACCCAGCGGGCGAGGCGGTCGACGACGCCCTTGCTGCGGTCGAGGAAGAGGTCCTCCTTGGTGGCGAAGTAGTTGTAGACGGTGTTGACGGAGACGTCGGCGGCCTCCGCCACGTCCGCGATGGTCACGTCCATGAAGCCGCGCTCCAGGAACAGCCCGGTGGCGATGTCCGAGATCCGCTGTCTCGTCTCGCGCTTCTTCCGCTCCCTGAGCCCTTCAGCCATGGTCCACATCCTAGCTTCGCTGGTGTCGGTTGATTTTTGGGGCCATTGCAAAATTTAAGTCTCTCTGTTTTTCTGGGCGCATGACCGTCATCAGTACGGCCGGACTGGCCCGTACCTTCCAGACCAAGCGCGGCCCCGTAGAAGCCGTGCGCGGCGTCGACCTGACCGTCCAAGAGGGCGAGATCCTCGGCTTCCTCGGCCCGAACGGCGCCGGGAAGACCACCACCCTGCGCATGCTCACGACCCTGCTCGCCCCGACCGGCGGCACCGCCACCGTCGCCGGCCACGACCTCGCCACCGACCCGGCCGGAGTGCGCCGGGCCTGCGGATACGTGGCCCAGTCCGGCGGCGTCGACCCACAGATCAGCGTGCGCGAGGAACTGGTCACCCAGGGCCGCCTCTACCGGCTGACGAAGCCCCGGGCCGCCGACCGCGCCGAGGAGTTGGCCCGTGACCTGGGCCTGACCGAGCTGCTCGACCGCAGGTGCGGGGAGTTGTCGGGCGGCCAGCGCCGACGCCTGGACATCGCGATGGCGCTGACCCACCGCCCGAAGGTCCTCTTCCTCGACGAGCCGACCACCGGCCTCGACCCCGGCAGCCGCGCCGACCTGTGGGACCTGATCCGGCGCCTGCGCGCCGAGCACGGCACGACCGTCTTCCTGACCACCCACTACCTCGACGAGGCCGACGCCCTCGCCGACCGCCTGGTGATCGTCGACCAGGGCGTGGTCGTGGCGGAGGGCACACCGAGCGCGCTCAAGCTCCAGTACGGCGGCTCGATCGACGCCACCCTCCAGGACACGTTCCTCACCATCACCGGCCGCAGCGCGCCTGAGGCCGACGCCGCCCCCGTAGCCGTATAGGACCCGCTTCATGCTTCTCCACGACACCGCGCTCATCTACGGCCGCTATCTGCGCCAGTCCCTGCGCTCCCGCTTCGCGCTGCTCTTCGGGGTGCTGATGCCGCTGCTGTACCTGCTGTTCTTCGGTCCCCTCCTGACCGATCTGCCGCTCGGCGGACAAGGCAGCTCCTGGCAGGTGCTGGTACCGGGGCTGCTCCTCCAACTCGGGCTGTTCGGAGCCCTGTTCGCCGGGTTCATGATCATCCTGGAGAAGGGGTCGGGGATCGTCGACCGGATGCGGGTCACGCCCGTCAGCCGGCTCGGGCTGCTGCTGGGGCGGGTACTGCGGGACGCTACGGTCTTCGTCTTCCAGGCGGTGCTGCTGGTGCTGGCCGCGCTGGTCATGGGGCTGCGGGCACCGCTCATCGGCATCCTGATCGGCTTCGCCTTCGTCGGACTGCTCACCGTCTCGCTCGCCTCGCTGTCCTACGCGGTGGCGATGAAGGTCCGCACACCCCAGGAGTTCGGCCCGCTCATCAACGCCGTGTCGATGCCGTCGATGCTGCTGTCCGGGCTGATGCTCCCGATGACCCTCGGCCCCGCCTGGCTGGACGTCCTCTCCCACTTCATGCCGTTCCGCTATCTGGTGGACGCGATGCGGGACGCGTACGTCGGTGAGTACGCCACGGCCCACATGGCGTACGGCGTCCTGGTCGCCCTCGGCTTCTCGGCGCTCGCCGTGACAGTGGGCACACGCGTCTTCCGGACGGCCGGCGCGTAACTAGGCTGGTCGCATGGTCAATCTGACGCGCATCTACACCAGGACCGGCGACCAGGGCACCACCGCCCTCGGCGACATGAGCAGGGTCGCCAAGACCGATCTGCGGATCTCGGCGTACGCCGACGCCAATGAGGCGAACGCGGTGATCGGGACGGCGATCGCGCTCGGCGGGCTCACCGAGGAGGTCGTGAAGGTCCTCACGCGCGTCCAGAACGACCTGTTCGACGTCGGCGCCGACCTGTCGACGCCCGTCGTCGAGAACCCGGAGTTCCCGCCGCTGCGGGTCGAGCAGTTCTACGTCGACAAGCTGGAAGCGGACTGCGACCACTTCAACGAGCGGTTGGAGAAGCTCCGGTCGTTCATCCTCCCGGGCGGCACGCCGGGCGCGGCCCTGCTGCACCAGGCCTGCACGGTCGTCCGCCGGGCGGAACGGTCGACGTGGGCGGCGCTGGAAGTGCACGGGGACGTCATGAACCCGCTGACCGCGACCTACCTCAACCGCCTGTCCGACCTGCTGTTCATCCTGGCGCGGACGGCGAACAAGGACGTCGGCGACGTGCTGTGGGTGCCCGGCGGGGAGCGTTAGGCCTCCCTCTTGGGGAACAGCGTGTAGCTGCCGGCGATGACGACGTTGATGCCGATCAGCCAGAGCATGCGCTGCTGCCACGCCTGGAGCGAAGCGGTGTCTCCGGCGCCTCCGACGTACCAGATCGCGGCCTGGAGCAGGGCCATGGCCACCACCGCGGCGACGATCCAGCGGCCCGCGACCTTCCATTCGTGGACGGCGCGGGCCGTGCCGTACTTCGGCGGCCGTACCGGCGGCGGGCCGCCCGCGAAGCGGTGGGCGAACCGGGCGTCGGCCCAGCGGATCGTGGAGTGGCCGAGCCCCACCGTGAAGCCGATGTAGACGGCGGCCAGGCCGTGCTTCCAGTCGGGTTCGGCGCCGTTGCGGAGGTCGATCGCGGTGACCGTGAACAGCACCACCTCCAGCAGCGGCTCGCACAGCAGCAGGGCGAGCCCGGTACGCGGCATCTTCAGCAGGTACCGGAAGGCCAGCCCTCCGACCAGCAGCACCCAGAACGCCACCTCGCAGGCGATGATCAACGCGACCAGCACGGCTCGCTCCTCACAGAAAAGTCCGTCACCCTTCCAGGCTCGGCCCGGATTCCCCCGCTTTCCTCGTCGCCGACGACGAACTCGCCGTACATCGAAAGATGCAGTCCAGGACCGTCCCCGGGGATCAGGCGGGCGGCGCGGCGGCCGTGTTTCATGGGGACATGGCCGTACGACTCCCCCGCCCGCACCGCTTCGACGTGTACGTCGCGGCCGGCGGACTGCTCGGCGGTCTGCTGCTCGTGCTGCTGGGGCTCGGCACCCGGCGCTCGGACGACCCGATCACCCTCTTCGACGGCCCCTGGCCAGTGCTGCTGCCGCTCACCGTGCTGGCCGGCTGCGAACTGCTGCGCCGGGCGGCACCCCGCGCGGCCCTGCTGACCGGCACGGTCGCGATCTGCGCGGACCTGACCACGCAGGGCAGCCTGGCGTCGGTGCTGATGTTCACCGACCTCGTCTACGCGGCCGTCCTGTACGGCCCGCTCGCCTCGGCCCGCCGCATCCAGTGGATCACCGGCCTGCTCACCGTGGTCGCCACACTGGTGCCGTTCGCGGTGTGGCGGGTGCCGGAGGCGCTGCTGATCGGTGTGGTCGTCGGCGTCGTGGCGTACGGGCCCGCCGCCACCGGCTGGATCGTCCGCAACCACCG
>JABFXD010000528.1 GCA_013361925.1 Streptomyces sp.
GAGGACGCTGTGTCCCCGACCGCCGACGCGATCAGCAGATCGAGCAGGGCGATCAGCACATCCCGCGACGACTCCCGCTCCCGCGCGTCGCACAGCACCACCGGCACCCCCTCCGGCAGGGCGAGGGAGTCCCGGATCTCCTCGGGCGGATACGGGTGCTGCCCGTCGAAGCCGTTGACGCCCACCACGAAGGGGATCCCGCGCCGCTCGAAGAAGTCGACGGCGGCGAAGCTCGACTCCGGGCGCCGCACGTCGATCAGCACCACCGCGCCGAGCGCGCCCACGGCCAGGTCGTTCCACATGAACCAGAACCGCTGCTGCCCCGGGGTGCCGAACAGATACAGCACCAGCCGGTCGTTGACGGTGATCCGGCCGAAGTCCAGGGCCACCGTGGTGGCCTTCTTCCGCTCGATGCCGACCAGATCGTCGATCCCGAGCCCGGCCACCGTCAGCGGCTCCTCCGTGCGCAGCGGCACGATCTCGCTCACCGACCCGACCATCGTGGTCTTGCCGACGCCGAACCCTCCGGCGATCAGGATCTTGACGGCGTCCGGCGCCACGGGGGTCTCGGCGCCATGCGCTTCAGAGCCGGCCAAGGCCGTCCCTCACTTTCTGCAGCAGGTCCAGGTCCAGGGTGCGGGGCGAGACGGGGGTCGGCGGATGGACGGTGATCAGGCCCGCCTCCAGCAGATCGCAGAGCATGATGACGACCACGCTCACCGGCAGGTCCAGCAGCGCCGCCAGCTCCGCGACCGCGACCGGGCGGGCGCACCGGCGCAGGATGCGCGCCTGCTCGGGCTGCGGCCGGGGTGCCCGCTCCGGCGGCGGGTCCACCGCCGTCACCATGGCGATGAGGGTGAAGCAGGCGCGGCTGGGCCGGGTCCGTCCGCCGGTCAGCGCGAAGGGCCGGACCAGCCGGCCCGCCGCCGCGTCGCTTTCGCTCACCTCACGCGCCGGTCGGCCCGAGGCCGGTCCGCGGTGCCGCGCTGAGGTGCTCGCCGATCTTCTTCACCAGCATGTTCATCTGGTACGCCACCACGCCGACGTCGGCGTTCGGCCCGGTCAGCACCACGAGATGGGCGCCGGGCCCGGCCGAGGTCAGGATCAGGAAGCTGTTGGCCATCTCGATGAGCGCCTGACGCACCGGCCCGCCCCGGAAGTCCATGCTGACGCCCTTGCTGAGACTCATCAGCCCGGACGCGGTCGCCGCAAGCCGCTCGGCGTCGTCCCGCAGGAACCCGGTGGACTTGCTCACCACCAGCCCGTCGTCGGAGAGCACCACGGCCTGGGTCACGTCCGCGACCCGGTCCACGAGTCCGGTCAGCAACTGGTCCAGCGCGGTGTGCGTGGCGGGGGTGGGGCGTGTCATGGCGATGTCCTTCATGAGCGGTCGGTGTGGGGAGTGAGGGGGGCGGCCGGTTCCTCGTCCCGGGCCTGGCGCGTGCCGCGCTGGAACCCGGCGAGCGAGGAGGCGGCGAGCTCCGCGGTGAAGCCGTCGGGGTCGTCGTCGACGACGACGGCCGGTGCCTCGTCGCGCAGTTCCGCGGCCAGACTGGTCTGGGGGACGCGCCGGGGCAGGGGCGAGGGTGCGGTGGCCGCGGTGGCTGAGACGGGTTCGGCTTTACGGGACTCCGTGGTCGATGTCGTACGGGGTGCGGGGGCCGCAGTCGTACTGAGCCCGGGGGCGGAAGCCGTACGAGGTGCAGGAGCCGGAGTCGTACGAGGCGCGGCGGGCGAAGTCGTCCCGGGCTCCTCCTCGGCCGCACCCGCCTCCTCCTCCCGCACCAGCACCTCGTGCGGGATCAGCACGATCGCCGTCGTCCCGCCGTACGGCGACGGGCGCAGCGTCACCGTGATGCCGTGCCGGTCGG
This sequence comes from Streptomyces sp., assembly GCA_013361925.1. Classification (GTDB taxonomy): domain Bacteria; phylum Actinomycetota; class Actinomycetes; order Streptomycetales; family Streptomycetaceae; genus Streptomyces. Next base: position 1,872 of record JABFXD010000528.1, read on the forward strand.
CGAGCTGGGCGATCACGAACATGCCGAGCCTCAGGTCGTCGGCGAGGGCCACCACGTCGAACTTGGGGGCCTCGGCCAACTGGGCGTTGAACGAGGCGTAGTCCTCCTCCGACAGACCGAGGCCGCGGTCCTCGATCTCGACGGCCAGGCCCTTGGCGACGACCGCCGCCCGCACCCCGACCGGACTCGGCGCCGGGGAGTACAGCGTGGCGTTCTCGATGAGTTCGGCCAGCAGATGGATCACGTCGGCGACGGCGGGCGGCGCCAGCGACAGCTCCTCGTCGGTGTGCACCTCCACCCGCTGGTACTCGGCGACCTCCCCGACCGCACTGCGCAGGATGTCGATCAGCGCGACGGGCTCGGTCCAGCTGCGCCGGGGTCGGCCACCGCTGATGATGACGAGATTCTCCTCGTACCGCCGCAACTGACTGGCCGTGGAGTCGAGTTCGTACAGGCCCGCGAGGATGTCGGGGTCCTGGTGGCGCCGTTCGAGGGTGTCCAGACGGCTCAGCTGGAGATTGACCAGGTTCTGGCTCTGCCGTGCGATGCCGAGGATGACCTTCTGGAACCCGCGCCGGGTGTCGGCGAGTTCCACGGCGGTCTCCACGGCCGTGCGCTGCGCGGTGTTGAACGCCCGGGCCACCGCGCCGAGTTCGTCGGCGCCGTAGTCCAGCTCGGGCGCGGCCCGGTCCACGTCGACCTTCTCGCCCCGGTCGAGACGGGCGACCACGTCGGGCAGCCGCTCGTGGGCGAGGCTGAGGGTGGCGACCCTGAGACCGCGCAGCCGCCGGGACAGGGAACGGGTGATCCGCCAGGACATGCCCACGCACAGCAGCAGCGCGACCAGCCCGCCGGCACTCAGCGAGGCGGCGGTCAGCAGCAGGTCGTCGGCCTTGTCGGCGCTGCGGGTGAGCAGGCCCGAGGTCTGCTGCTGGATGAGGACCGAGTAGCGGGCGGACACCTTGTCCATCGCGGCCGTCCACCGCTTTCGCGCGTCCGGCAGCGCCACCCGGCCGGTGGCGTCGGTGGGGCGGGCGGCGAGCACCTGGTCCTCGACGGAGAGCAGGGTCTGCCACTCCTTGCTCGCCAGGATCCGCTCGGTCTCCGCCTTCGCCTCGCCGGTCAGCGCGGGCACGATCTGGTCCTCGACCAGCCAGCGGCGGGTGTTGACCAGCTGCACGAACTGCGTCCAGGCCTTCTCGTCCAGATGTCCGTCCGGCCAGGCCAGGGTGAGCTGCGCGTCCTCCTGGGAGGTCAGCTCCGCCGCGTGTTCGAGGGCGACGAGGGGGCCGGCCTGCGAGGTGAGGTCGCCGTCGTCGACCTGGGAGAGCTCCTGGAAGGCGTGGATCTGGCCGTCGACGATCGACGTGTACTGGTCGAGGAGCTGTTCGGCGGGGATGTCGGCGGGGGCGTCCACCTGGTCGCGGTAGTACTCCAGGCTGCCGAGCGAGGCGACCACCGAGTAGAGCCGCTCCGCGACCCGGTCGGGCGCCCGCTGGATCTCCTCGGACCGGCCGACGAGCTTCGCGACCGCCCGGTCCGTCTCGGCGCGCTGCCGCTCCAGGGCGGCCCGCGAACCGGGCACCCTCGCCAACCAGGCGGCGGACAGGGCGCGTTCGCCCTGGAGGGCGAGGGTGGCCTCGGTGCCCATCGCGCCGGTCGACCGGCTCAGCTCCGTCTGCGAGCGCAGCGTGAGGCCCTCGGAGAACATCTGGGTCGTCGTCACACCCCACATGGCGGCGAGCGTGACGCTGGGCACCAGCGCCAGCAGGATCAGGGAGAGCCGTATGGAGCCGAGACGGCGCCGGCGCCGGGGGCCTGTCCGTTCAGACATGGTCGTCCTTGGGCGATCAGCGGGAAGGGGGAGGTGGGGAGTGCGAGCGGCGGCGGGGGGCGGTCAGCGGGTTCCGGCGGCGGCGAACTTCGCCACGGACGCGACATTGGCCCGGGTCACGAAGGCGGGACCGGTCAGTACGGGTGCCACCCCGCCGCCGCTGACATTGCCGTTGGTCCGGTACAGCCACAGCGAGTCGACCGCGAGATAGCCCTGGAGATAGGGCTGTTGATCGACCGCGAACTGCACGTCTCCGCGCTGCACGGCGCGGGTCAGCTCCTTGCTCAGGTCGAACGTCGCGACCCGGGCCCGACTGCCCGCCGACTTCACCGAGTCGACCGCGTCCAGCGCGAACTGCGCGCCCATCGTGACGACTTCGTCGATGCCGGGGTCCTGCCGCAGCCGGGCCGTGAGGACGGCGTCCACGGCCTTGGTGTCGGTGCCCTCCACGTACAGGTTCTCGGTCTCGCCGCCGAACGTCTTCTTCACCCCGGCACAACGCGCCTCCAGGGCGACATTGCCCCGCTCGTGGATGACGCACAGCGCGTGTTTGGCCTTGAGCCCGTCGAGCCGGTCCCCGACGGCGGCGCCCGCGACGGTCTCGTCCTGGCCGAAGTACTGGAGCAGCCCCTGCGCCTTCCAGGCGTCGATACCGGAGTTGAGCCCGACGACGGGAATGCCCGCCGCCCTGGCCTCGGCGACCGGTGCCTTCATCGCGTTCGGCTTGGCCAGCGTCACCGCGATCCCGTCGACCTGGTCCCCGATCGCGTCCCGCACCAACTGTGCCTGCCGCAGCGGGTCGGAGTCGCTCACGTACGTCAGGTCGACGCCGTCCTTCGCGGCGGCGGCCTCCGCCCCCTTGCGCACCAGCTCCCAGAAGGCGTCGCCCTCCCCGCCATGAGTGATGAGCGCGACCTTCATCGACGCCTTCGCCGCGGCGGCCCCCGGGTCGAGGCGCGCGTCGTCGGAGGCGGCGGAACCGGAACAGCCGGTGAGCAGCAGGAGGACGCCCGCGGTCGCGAGGGCGACGCGCACGGATCCGGCGGATCTGGAAGATGCCTGGGGTGGGGGAGTGGTGATCATGAGGGTGCGGCACCTCGCTGTGCGGCCGAGCAGGTGGAACGCGAAAGCGAGGCCGAAACGCGGGTGTGCATCGACCTGTTGAACTTTCACTGGTCCGGAGCCAACCGTGTGTGACCGCCGGTAGTCAAGTGATCAGCCGCTTGTAGTGACTTCTCGGTGCCGCATCGTGATGGTCGCCGCCGATCTCAGCCGTAGGACAGGTTGGAGCAGGGGTTGTCGTCCGCCGACCGAGCGCCGTCCGCGACCGTGCTGGGGACGGCCGTCGGGGAAGCGGTGGGTGTGCTCGCGTACGACTGCCCGAGTACGACGCTGATCCCGGCGCCCGTGACGGACTCCAGCGTGGCGCCCGGGAAGGCCGCGGCGACCGTGCGGGCCCCGGACTCCTCGCCCGGGCCGTACTCGACGAGGGTCGTGGGGTGGTCCTGGCTGCTCGCGGTCGCCGTACCGGTGACGGTGAAGCCGTCGGAAGTAAGCGTGGCGGCGGCACGGGCGGCGAGGCCCGTGACCGTGGTGCCGTTGTAGACGCCGACGTCGATGCCGGTGCCGGACACGGGAGTGGGGGAGGCCGTGGGGCTCTTCTTCTTCCCCGTGGCGCTCTTGCCGTCGATGGTGCGGTCGGCCTTCAGGGCCGCCCACAGCGCGTCGGCGTCCGGTTCGACGATCGCGACGCGCGAACCCTCGTACCGCCAGGGGAGGGTGACGAACTTGGTGTTGTGCAGGTCGACGTCCTTGAGGGACATCGCGAAGGAGATGAGCTTGTCGGCGGAGCCCAGACCGGTGTCGACGGTGAGGGACTTCGTCGCCGCGTCGGCCAGCGGCAGCAGGTGGGACGGGGTGAGGCCCTTGCTCTTCACCTCCTTCAACAGGCTCGCCACGAAGGCCTGTTGACGCTTGATGCGGCCGATGTCGGAGCCGTCGCCGATGCCGTGCCGGATGCGTACGTAGTCCAGGGCCCGCTGCCCGGAGACGGTCTGCACCCCCTTCCTGAACAGCAGCTTGCCCGGGGTGGTGCGGTGCGGGTTGAGATCGTTCTCGTGGACGTCCTGCGGCAGACACACCTTCACCCCGCCCACCACCTCGGTGAGCCGGGCGAAGCCCTTGAAGTCGACGACGACCGTGTGGTCCACGCGCAGGCCGGTGAGGTGCTCGACGGTGTTCTGGGTGCAGGCCGGGTTGCCCTTGGCCGTCTCGCCCACCGAGTAGGCGGCGTTGAACATCGTGTCGGTCTGTGTCTTCGTCCAGCTGCCGTCGGGCAGCTTGCAGGGCGGGATCGTGACCAGGGTGTCGCGGGGGATGGAGACCGCGAGCGCGTGCCGGTGGTCGGCGTAGACGTGCAGCAGGAGCGTGGTGTCCGAGCGCCCTATGTCGTCCTTGTTCCCGCCACCGAGCGCCGCGTTGCCGTCATTGCGCGCGTCGGAGCCGATGAGCAGGACGTTCTCACCCTTCGAGGAGCCCGCCCGGGGCCGGTCGTCGGAGACCCCGCCCGAGTCGAAGGTGCTGATGTTCCCGTCCAGCTTCAGATACAGCCAGCCCGCGCCGGCGGTCGCGAGGACCAGCACCGAGAGACAGACGACCAGCGCGACGCGTATCCGGTGACCCCGGCGGCGGCCCGCCCGGCGACGTCCGCCCGGCCGCTCCTGCCGGTGCCGCGAGGGCGCCGGCCTCCCTGTACTGGTGATCGTCATCCGCGCCCTTTTTGCAAATTGCTGGGAATTGTCGCCTAAGTCCCGGTTGTACAGTTGCGCACGACAGCAACCGTCATCCGACGGGCGGTCGCCGCGGCAAGTGTGCGCGACCGACGTAAGAGCGAGTTGAGAAGCCTGGCGAGAGGGAGGGCGGGGCCGTGCTCCGTAACGGACTGGAACCCTGGCACCTGCTGATAGTGGCGATCGTCGTGATCGTGCTGTTCGGCTCGAAGAAGCTGCCCGACACCGCGCGGGCGCTCGGCAGGTCCATGCGCATCCTCAAGAGCGAGGCGCAGGCGATGAAGGACGACCCCGCGGCTCCGGAGCCGGTACGGCAGACGCCGGCCACGCCTGAGACGCCGGTGGAGCCGCCCGTCGCCACGGGCTGAGACCGGTCGGCTCAGGCGACCGGCAGGACCGGTCAGTTCAGGCGGACCGGTCAGTTCAGGCGGACCGGTAGGGAGACGTGCCCGTGGGAGATGAACGAGTCCACGGGCGCCAGATCTCCGGGCGGCGCGGCGAGCGTGAGTCCCGGGAAGCGGTCGAAGAGCGCGGGCAGCGCGACGCGGGCCTCCAGCCGCCCCAGCGGGGCTCCCAGGCAGTGGTGGGCGCCGTACCCGAAGGCGAGATGGTCCTTGGCGGCGCGGGTGACGTCGAAGACGTCCGCGTCGGCACCGTGGTGCTCCGGGTCGCGTCCCGCGGCGGCGTACGCGGCGAGGATCGCCTCGCCCGCGTGGATCACGGCGCCCTCGGGGCCGCCCAGCTCACCCAGGTCCAGGTCGGTCACGGCATAGCGCAGCGGCAGGCTCGCCACCGGTGCCTCGGCACGCAGGGTCTCCTCGATCACGTCGTCCCAGGAAGCCTGCCCGGCATGGACCAGGGCGAGCTGGTCGGGGTGGGTGAGCAGGGCGTGGACCGCGTTGTCGAGCAGGTTGACGGTGGTCTCGTGACCGGCGCTGATCATCAGCACGAGCGTGTCGAGCAGCTCCTGCTCGCTGAGGTGGGAGCCGTCGTCCTCGTGGGCGCCGATCAGCGCGGAGGTGAGATCGTCGCCGGGCGACGCCCGCTTCGTGGCGACGAGTTGATGCATGGCCGCGTAGAACCGGGTGTAGATGTCGGCGACTTCGGCGGGGTCGGCCGAGGTGTGGAAGACGCCGTCCACGACGGCCCGTAGCTCCGGTCCCTGTTCCTCCGGGAGGCCGAGCAGCTCTCCGATGACCTGGATGGGCAGCGGATAGCAGAACTCCTCGCGCAGATCCACCACTTGACCGTCCGAGCCGACCGCGGCGACACGGTCCAGCAGCGCGCCGGTGATGGCCTCGACACGGGGGCGCAGCGCGGCGGTACGGCGTGCGGTGAACGCCTTGGCCACGAGGCCGCGCAGACGTTTGTGGTCGTCGCCGTAGGCCGTGAACATGTTCTGCACGGCGACCCAGGTGAACAGCGGCCAGTCCGGCGAGACCCCGCCCTCGATCCAGCGCGGCCAGTGCTGCCGCGCATCCTTCGACACCCTCGGATCGGCGAGCAGCCGCCGCAGCAGCGCGGGGCTGGTGACCGCCCAGGCGGGGACGCCGTGCGGTAACTCCACGGGCGCGACGGGGCCGCGCTCCCTGATCCGCGCGGCTTCACCATGGATGTCCCGCCCGGTCGCGTCGATCACCACCGGATCCTTGAACTCCATCGAACTCCCCCTGTCCCACGGCCTCCGGACAACACGGCACCCGCCCGCTCCGAGCATCCCTGAGCGGGGCGACGCGCCACGCTCACGCTAGGGGCCAGGAAGCGGGGCGCGCGAGAGCGCACGGGGGCTCTGGCCGGAAACGGGTGGTGGGTGGCGGTGGGACGGCCAGGCGATGGGGAGGCCGGGCGATGGGTGGCCGGGCGATGGGGTGGCCGGGCGATGGGGAGGGGCGCGCGGGACACGGCGAGGCCCGGTGGCGGAGAAGGGAGCGTGGCGCGGGCGGTGAGACGGCGGTGTGGGGACATGCGGGCAGGCGGTGGCCGGGCGGGGCGGTGTTC
>JABFXD010000277.1 GCA_013361925.1 Streptomyces sp.
GCGGCGTTCATCTTCGCCGTGCAGATGCTCAACTTCCCCGTCGCGGCGGGGACGAGCGGCCACCTCCTGGGCGGGGCGCTCGCGGCGATCCTCGTCGGCCCCTACACCGGCGTGCTGTGCGTCTCCGTCGTGCTGCTCATGCAGGGCATCCTCTTCGCGGACGGCGGCCTGACCGCGCTCGGCGTGAACATCACGGACATGGCGGTGGTGACGACGGTCGTCGCGTACGCCGTCTTCCGCGCCCTGGTGAAGGTGCTGCCCCGTAAGCGCCGGTCGATCACCGTGGCGTCCTTCGTCGCCGCACTGCTGTCCGTCCCGGCCGCGGCCGTCGCCTTCACGCTGATCTACTGGGTCGGCGGCACCACCGACGTCTCCATCGGCAAGGTCACGACCGCGATGGTCGGCGTGCACGTGCTGATCGGCATCGGCGAGGCCGCGATCACCGCGCTGACGGTCGGCGCCGTCGTCGCCGTCCGCCCGGACCTGGTCCACGGCGCCCGTGACCTGCGCCAGCGGCTCAAGTTGCGGGTGAACGGCGAACTCGTCGACGCGCCCGACCCGGTGGCCGTCCCCGTCGCCGCCCGCTCGCACCGCAGGGTGTGGCTGGCCGGCCTGGTCACCTCCCTCGTCCTCGCGGGCGGCGTCAGCTTCTACGCCTCCGCCAGCCCCGACGGCCTGGAGAAGGTCGCCGCCGACCAGGGCATCGACAAGAACACCGAGAAGCACGCCTCCGCCGACTCCCCCCTCGCCGACTACGGCGTCAAGGACGTCGACGACGCCCGGCTCTCCGGCGGTCTCGCGGGCGTGATCGGCGTCGGCGTCACGGTCGTCGCGGGCAGCACGGTGTTCTGGGCGGTACGCAGGCGGCGTACGTCCGAGGACGTGACCCCGGTGAGCGCGGGCGTCTGAGATGGGTGCCGGACACGCGCACAAGCTCTACCGGCACGGGCACTCCCCCGTGCACGGTCTGCCGCCGCACACCAAACTCGCCGCGGTGTTCTGTTTCGTGGTGGTCGTCGTCTCCACCCCGCGCGAGGCGATGTGGGCCTTCGGGCTGTACGCCGTCCTGCTGGGCGTCGTCACGTACCTCGCGCGCGTGCCCGCCGGCTTCCTGCTCAAACGGCTGCTGATCGAGGTGCCGTTCGTCGCGTTCGCGGTGCTGATGCCGTTCGTCGCGGAGGGCGAGCGGGTCGAGGTGCTGGGCCTCTCGCTGAGCGTGAACGGGCTGTGGGGCGCCTGGAACGTGCTCGCCAAGGGCACGCTCGGCGTGGCGGCCTCGGTCCTGCTCGCCTCGACGACCGAGCTGCGCGAACTCCTGCTGGGACTCCAGCGGCTGAAGCTCCCGCCGCTGCTCGTGCAGATCGCCTCCTTCATGATCCGCTACGGCGATGTCATCACCGACGAGATGCGGCGCATGCGGATCGCGCGGGAGTCGCGCGGCTTCGAGGCACGGGGCGTGAAGCACTGGGGGGTGCTCGCCAAGTCGGCGGGCGCCCTGTTCATCAGGTCCTACGAGCGCGGCGAGCGCGTGCACCTCGCCATGGTGAGCCGGGGCTACGCCGGTTCGATGCCGGTCATCGACGAGGTGACCGCGTCCCGGGCGCAGTGGACGTACGCGTTCGCGCTGCCGGGTGCCGCCCTTGTCGTATGTCTGCTGGGATGGATGCTGTGACTGCTTCTCTGGAGGTCTCCGGCCTCGCCTTCGCCTACCCCGACGGGCATCAGGCCCTGTTCGGCGTGGACTTCTCCGTCGCGCGCGGGGAGCGGGTCGCGCTGCTCGGGCCGAACGGCGCCGGCAAGACGACCCTCGTGCTCCACCTCAACGGCATCCTGGCCGGCGGCACCGGCAGCGTGCACGTCGCCGGACTGCCCGTCGGCAAGCAGCACATGGCGGAGATCCGGCGCCGGGTCGGGATCGTCTTCCAGGACCCGGACGACCAGCTGTTCATGCCGACCGTGCGCGAGGACGTCGCGTTCGGACCGGCGGCCGCCGGTGTGAAGGGCGCGGAGCTGGAGGCGCGCGTGGACCGTGCGCTGGCGCGCGTCGGTATGGCGGAGTTCAAGGACCGCCCGCCGCACCACCTCTCCTTCGGCCAGCGCCGCCGCGTGGCCGTCGCCACCGTGCTCGCCATGGAACCGGAGATCCTCGTCCTCGACGAGCCGTCCTCCAACCTCGACCCCGCCTCCCGGCGCGAACTCGCCGACATCCTGCGCTCCCTGGACGTCACGGTCCTCATGGTCACGCACGACCTCCCGTACGCCCTGGAGCTGTGCCCGCGCTCCCTCGTCCTCAGCGAGGGCGTCATCGCGGCCGACGGCAAGACGTCCGAGCTGCTCTCCGACGACGACCTGATGCGCGCCCACCGCCTGGAGCTGCCGTTCGGCTTCGATCCGCGTTCGGTGTCCGCCGGGTCGGACCGTCCGTGACAATGGGCGCGTGACGAACGAGGACCCCACGGCGGTCGACGGCTCCCTGCTCCTCGACGAGCAGCTGTGTTTCGCGCTGTACGCCGCCCAGCGCGCCGTGACGGCCGCGTACCGCCCGCTGCTGGAGGAACTCGGTCTCACCTACCCGCAGTACCTGGTGCTGCTCGTGCTCTGGGAGCGCGGCGAGACGACGGTCAAGGAGCTGGCGGCGGCGCTGCGGCTCGACTACGGCACGGTGTCGCCGTTGCTCAAGCGGCTGGAGAGCGCGGGAGTGGTGCGCCGGGAGCGCGCGGCCCACGACGAGCGCTCGGTGCTCGTCGCGTGCACGGTGCGCGGGGAGGAACTGCGGGAGCGCGCGGCCCGCGTGCCCGGCGCGCTGCTGTCCGCGACGGGTCTCGACACCGCGGGCGTCGCGAGGCTGCGCGAGGAGTTGTGGGAGCTTGCGGAGAAGGCGCACTCGGCGGCCGAGCGCCCCCGCTGAGCTCCCGTTACCCGCGGTTGCCACCCCCTGGTCATGCAACACCCACCTACCGGCCAGTACCTTGTGCACGATGTTCTTGTGCGCACCTGTTCTGGGGGGAGCCAGCCATGACCGCCACAAATGAGGAAACCGCGACCACCGTCGACACCCGCCCGACGAAGATCATGTACGTCGCCGAGGCCACCGCCCACGGCGGCCGGGACGGCTATGTCACCAGCCAGGACGGCCAGATCGCGCTGAAGGTCGCGATGCCTCCGGCGCTGGGCGGCGACGGCAACGGCACGAATCCGGAGCAGCTGTTCGCGGCGGGCTTCAGCGCCTGCTTCCACAACGCGCTGGTGCTGGTGGGCCGCCGGGCCGGGTTCGACCTGACCGGTTCCACGGTCGCCGCGAAGGTCGGCATCGGCCCCAACGCGCAGCACGGCTACGGTCTGGCGGTCGCCCTCAGCGTCTCGCTCCCCGTGCTCGACCAGACCGTCGCGACCCAGCTGGTGGACGCCGCCCACGAGGTGTGCCCGTACTCCAACGCGACCCGCGGGAACATCGACGTGACGATCCTGCTTGGCTAGAGGAGAGACGAGCAGCGCGAACAGGAGTGCGGACGTGGACGTGAACGGCACGGTCGAAGCGGGCTTCGAGCCGGTCAGGGACGCGTTCGTCCGCAACTTCGAGCAGCTCGGCGACCGGGGCGCGGCCGTCACCGTGTACCGGGACGGGCGCAGGGTCGTCGACCTGTGGGCCGGCACCAAGGACGTCGACGGCACCGAGCCGTGGCAGCGCGGCACCGCCCAGATCGTGCGCTCGGCGACCAAGGGCGTCGCCGCCGCCGTACCCCTGATGCTGGCCGAGCGCGGACAGCTCGACCTGGACGCGCCGGTCGGCGAGTACTGGCCGGAGTTCAAGGCGCACGGCAAGGAGCGGGTGCTGGTCCGGCAGGTGCTCAACCACCGGGCCGGACTGCCCGTCCTCGACCACCCGATCACCCCCGAGCAGGCCCTGGACCCGCAGGCGGGCCCGGCGGCCGTGGCCGCGCAGACGCCCGTGTGGGAGCCCGGCACGGACCACGGGTATCACGCGCTGACGTACGGCTGGCTGCTGGACGAGCTGGTGCGACGGGTGACGGGCCGCGGCACCGGCGAGTGGCTCGCGGAGCGGATCGCCGGGCCGCTCGGGGCGGACCTGTGGCTGGGGCTGCCGGAGACGGAGGCGCACCGGGCCGGGCGCGTGGGCCGGGTCGACGCCCCGGAGGCCGCCGCCGCGCTGCGGATGCGCCCGAGGCGTTCCGTCACCGAGGCCTACAAGAATCCTGACTCCCTCACCAACCGCGCCTTCGGCGCGATCACCCCCTTCCCCGACCAGAACGACCCGTCCTACCGGGCGAGCGCCCTGCCCGCGACCAACGGGATCGCCACGGCCGACGGTCTGGCCCGCTTCTACGCGGCGACGATCGGCGAGGTGGACGGCGTCCGGCTGCTGTCCCCGGCCACCGTGGAGCGGGCGCGGGCCGAGGAGTCCGCCGGGCCCGACCGGGTCCTGGTGGTCACCACCCGTTTCGGCCTCGGCTACATGCTGCACGGCAGCGCGGCCCCGTTCCTCGGCCCGGGCTCCTTCGGCCACCCCGGCCGCGGCGGCTCGCTCGGCTTCGCCGACCCCGAGTCCGGCATCGCCTTCGGCTATGTGACCAACGGCCTGCGCAAGACGGTCACGGCGGATCCACGGGCGCAGGCGCTGGTGCGGGCGGTACGGGCAGCCGTATAGCCGGCTACACGTGGATCGGGTGGGACGTCCGCCCGGACGCCGCGTCGATCTCGCCGTGCGCCTTGGTCAGCAACCGCATGGCGAGCTCGTTGAGTGCGCGGGCCCCGGCGATCTCCTCGCCGACCCGCGGCTGATTCGAGTCGGTGTGGTGGCGGCTGGCCTGGCCGTGGGCCCGTACCTCGCTGCCGTCGGGCAGCCGGACCATCGCCACCGCGCGCGTGTGCTCGCTGTCCTCCATGAACTCCATCTCGACGTGCCATCCCACAGTGGTGTGCATCATGACGATCACCTCCGGAAGAACTCCTTCCAGAGTGCTACCGGAGAGGCGACCGCGACCAGTCGTCCGAAGCCGGCTGGTCACTGCTCGGGCTCCGCGTACTCCTCCGGCCGCGGTGCGGGTGCCGTCGGCCTGGTGCGCGCGGGCCGGCTCATCGCGGCCACCCGCGCCGCCAGCGTCGCCCGGAACCCGCCCACCTGCCGTACCAGCTCCCGCCGTTGCCGCCGCTGATACCGGTGCGCGAGCTCCAGCGTGCCGAGCGCGAGCAGTACGCCGATCAGCACCACCACCGCCAGCGTCACGTACCGCCGGACCGTCCCCTCCCCGGCGTCGGCGAAGGCGAGCCCCGACGCGACGGCCAGCGCCGCGATCAGCGCCAGCCACAGCACGTACCCGGCGAGGACCCAGGGATGGTCCTGCCGCAGCCACTCCCCGCGCGTGCGCCCCTCCTCGTCCGCGACCCGTCCGACGGCCGCGCCGAGGTCGACCAGCTCCCAGTCCGCCTTCTCCCGCTGCTCACGCGAGAGGGGGGCGGTCATCCGGTCGAGGCGGACGTGGAGCCGGGCCACCGCGCGGCGCAGTTCGGCCCGGTCGACCCGCTCGGGCAGCCGGTGCGGCCAGCGGGCCCACAGGTCGTCGTCGCGGCGGCGCAGCCGGATGTCGGTCGCCGCCGCCCTGGCCACCGCGACACCCAGGACCAGCAGCAGGACCAGCGCCTGCACCATGCCCAGGTCGCCGCGGACCGCGCCGTACACCCCGACCAGGACGAGCCCGACCCCGACCGGCCAGGTCTTGCGGATGTACGTCCGGTGCCGGACCGCGTGCAGCTCCCGCTCCAGGTCGTCGACCGACCGCCGTACGACCCGCACGGCGGCGACCGCGACCAGCGGCGCGCACAGCAGCAGACAGCACATCAAGGCGGCGGTCAGGGTGTACGGCAGCACACCGGTGCCGACCCAGTCGTCGTCCTGCGGCAGCGCGGGCACGCCGACCAGGACGGCCGCGGCGAGAAGCGCGGTCAGCGCCCCGAGCCAGCGCCCGGGCCGCGCCCCGCGCTCCTCGGGCGCCGGGACCGGCTGCCACTCGGCGCGCACGCTCCCCTCCAGCGCGGCGATCACCACGGCGAGGTCGGCGCTCCAGTGCGCCTCGCGCAGCCGGGGCGCGTTGAGGCCGGCGAGCGCCCGGAGGGAGTCGGGCAGTTCGGCGGCGGTGGGCATCTCGGCCCCGTCGAGCAGCACCGGCAGGACGAACTTCCCGCCCGCCAGCGCCCATTCGATCTCCCGCCGGACCCAGTCGTCCTCGTCCCCGAGCCGCCGGGCTCCGGTCGGGTGCCGCGCGTCCGCCCAGCCGGGGTGGAGCACGGCGACCAGCGCGTCGCAGTCGCCGACCCGCTCCGCCAGCGCGTCCGCGAACCGCTGGCCGGGCAGCAGGGACGGCCGGTCCAGGAACACCTGCCCGCGGCCGAAGTGCCCCGCGAGCGCCGCGTCGAGATCGTCGACGACGCCGGAGTGCCCGCCCCTGCGGTAGTTGATGAAGACACCGCTCATGGCCCACAGGTTAGCCAGTGACCGCTCGGTCACCCGGCGTGCAACATGAGCCCGATCCCGGCCACCAGCAACCCGGCCGCGACGATCCGCGGCGCCCCGAACCGCTCCTTGAAGAACACCGCCCCGATGGCCGCGCCGACGATGATCGACGACTCCCGCAGCGCGGCGATCGGCGCCAGCTCGGCCTTGGTCTGCGCCCACAGGACGAGCCCGTAGGCGGCGACGGACAGCGCGGCGCCGAGCAGCCCGACCGCCGCGAACGGCCGTAGCTCGGCGATGAGTTGCCCGCGCAGTCGGTAGAGCGCGTACGCCGGTACGAACACGCCCTCCAGGGCCATCAGCCAGGCGATGTACCCGAGCGACGACCCAGACGCACGCACCCCGAGCCCGTCGACGACGGTGTACGCGGCGATGGACAGGCCCGTCGCCAACGCGGCCCCGATCGCCGCCCAGTTGGGCCGACGCCCGCGCAGCCCCCACAGCGCGACACCGGTGAGTCCGGCGCAGGACACCCCGATACCGGCGGCGGCCCATCCGTCCGGCACCTCGTGGGCGAAAAGGGCGGCGAGCACCGTGACGACCAGGGGCGCGCTGCCGCGGGCGATCGGGTACGCCTGCCCGAAGTCCCCCAGCCGGAAGGACTTCATCAGCAGCAGGTAGTACACGACGTGGATCACGGCGGAGGCGAGGAGATACGGCCACGCCCCCGCCGCCGGTATCGCCACGAACGGCACCATGGCCAGCCCGATCAGCATCCCGCCGCCGGCGATCAGGGTGAACCCGACCAGCTTGTCGGTGATCTTGTGCGCGATGGCGTTCCAGCTGGCGTGCGTGACCGCGGCGAGCAGCACCGCCGCGGTGACGGCCGGCGTCACGCGGTGCGCTCGCGCACGTCCACGAGGTCGGCACCGGCGTGCGCGACGAGGTCCTTGGGGGCGATGGGGAAGACGGCGTGCGGATTCCCGGCCGCGGCCCACACGAGGTCGTGCTCCAGCAGCGAACGGTCGGCCAGCACCCGCGTCCTGGTCCGGTGCCCGAAGGGCGGCACGCCCCCGATGGCGTACCCGGTGGTCTCCCGTACGACGTCCGCCTTGGCCCGCGTCACCTTCTCGGCCCCGAGCACCTCGCGCACCAGCTCGACGTCGACCCGGGAGGCCCCGTCCATGAGCACCAGCACCGGAACCCCGTCGGCCGCGAAGATCAGCGACTTGCAGATCTGACTCAGCTCGCACCCGATGGCCGCGGCGGCCTCGGCGGCGGTACGGGTCGCCTCCGGGAACCGCCGTACCCGGGTACGCAGCTCATCGAGCCCCTTCTCCCGCAGGGCCTCGGCGAACAGGGGGTGGGCTCCGGAGTCGGCGGTGCCCGCTGGGCTGTCGGTCGTCGTCATGCGGGGCACGCTAGCGGTGGGTGCACGACACAGGCGAACGGTTAAGCCGGGCACTGAAACCAGGCCGGGTACTGAGGCTAAGCCGGGCTGCTGAACGTCACGTCCTTCGCCTCCGTCACCGCCGCCGTCCGCCCCGGCGCCGACTGGTACCGCCAGTACAGGTTCGTGTGGGCGATGACCTGGTCCGGCGGTGGGGCGCCCCACTTGCTGGTGTCCTCGGTGGTGTGGGCGTCGGCGACGAGGGTGACGTCGTAGCCGCGGACGAAGGCGCCGTGGAGGGTGGAGCGGATGCAGACGTCGGTCGACGCTCCGGTCACGATCAGGTGGCCCGCTCCGGCGCCCGCGAGGACGTCCTCCAGTTCGGTGTCCTCGAAGGAGTCGCCGTAGTTCTTGTGGATCAGGGGTTCCGCGTCCCGGCGTATCAGCTCGGGCGCGTACTCCCAGGCGTCGCTGCCCTTCACCAGGTCCTCGTCGGAGTGCTGGACCCAGACCACCGGGGCGCCCTCCTCGCGGGCCCGGTCGACGAGC
>JABFXD010000144.1 GCA_013361925.1 Streptomyces sp.
GCGACGTTGTTGATGCCGAAGGACTCCTCCATCGGCGTCAGCTTGTAGAGCTGCTCCAGGACCGCCTCGGGCACGAAGCCGTTCTTGATCTCGATGACCAGACGCAGGCCGTGCGCACGGTCGGTGAGGTCCTTGACGTCGGCGATGCCCTGGATCTTCTTCGAGCCGACCATGTCCTTGATCTTGGCGATGACCTTCTCCGGGCCGACCGCGAAGGGCAGCTCGGTGATGACCAGGCCCTTGCGGCGGGCCGTCACCGTCTCCACCGACACCGTGGCGCGGATCTTGAAGGTGCCGCGGCCCGTCTCGTACGCGTCCCGGATGCCGGCCAGGCCGACGATCCGGCCGCCCGTGGGCAGGTCGGGGCCCGGGACGTACTTCATCAGGGTGTCCAGATCCGCGTTGGGATAGCGGATCAGATGGCGGGCGGCGGCGATGACCTCGGAGAGGTTGTGCGGCGGCATGTTCGTGGCCATGCCGACCGCGATGCCCGACGAGCCGTTCACCAGCAGGTTCGGGAACGCGGCGGGCAGGGCCACCGGCTCCTGCTCCTGGCCGTCGTAGTTCGGCGCGAAGTCGACCGTGTCCTCGTCGATCGACTCGGTCATCAGGCTCGTCGCCTGCGCCTGCCGGCACTCGGTGTACCGCATGGCGGCCGGCGGGTCGTCGTTGCCCAGCGAGCCGAAGTTGCCGTGGCCGTCGACCAGCGGCACGCGCATCGAGAAGGGCTGGGCCATGCGCACCAGGGCGTCGTAGATCGACGAGTCGCCGTGCGGGTGCAACTTACCCATCACTTCGCCGACCACGCGCGCGCACTTCACATAGCCGCGGTCGGGACGCAGCCCCATCTCGTTCATCTGGTAGACGATGCGCCGGTGCACCGGCTTGAGGCCGTCGCGGGCGTCCGGCAGGGCTCGGGAGTAGATGACCGAGTACGCGTACTCGAGGAAGGAGCCCTGCATCTCGTCGACGACGTCGATGTCGAGGATCTTCTCCTCGTACGAGTCGTCGGGCGGCGGGGTCTTCGTGCTGCGGCGGGCCATCGCTGCCGGCTCCTCTTTTCTGGTCGCTCGCCTATGGGTCGCTCGCGCCCCTTCGGCTCACTCTTGCTCAAGCGTGAACGGGATCTGACGCGGACCATTGTGGACCCCGGCACTGACAACGCGGACGACGACCCGACGTCAGCTCTCCCGCCGGAAGTTCACCCGCGCCGCACGGCGGCCCGTCCGCAGGCTACGGGATCTCGCTGTCGGCGTACGACCACCGGGAACTTCACCGGGGGTCCGCACGCTTGCATACAGTGGCAGGACCGGCAGGAAAACGCGGTTACGGCAACCGCACCGCGATCGAAGGGACGTACATGCCCATGGGTCACACGGCCACAGACCAGGCAGGCACCGGGGGCCTGACAGCGACCGAGCACCGCCTGGCCAACGGGCTGCGCGTGGTGCTCTCCGAGGACCACCTGACCCCGGTCGCGGCGGTGTGCCTCTGGTACGACGTCGGCTCGCGCCACGAGGTCAAGGGGCGCACCGGTCTGGCTCACCTCTTCGAGCATCTGATGTTCCAGGGCTCGGGCCAGGTCAAGGGCAACGGCCACTTCGAGCTCGTCCAGGGCGCCGGCGGCTCCCTCAACGGCACCACCAGCTTCGAGCGCACCAACTACTTCGAGACCATGCCCGCCCACCAGCTGGAGCTCGCGCTCTGGCTGGAGGCCGACCGCATGGGCTCGCTGCTCGCCGCCCTCGACGACGAGTCGATGGAGAACCAGCGCGACGTCGTCAAGAACGAGCGCCGCCAGCGCTACGACAACGTCCCCTACGGCACGGCGTTCGAGAAGCTCACCGCCCTCGCCTACCCCGAGGGCCACCCCTACCACCACACCCCGATCGGCTCCATGGCCGACCTGGACGCGGCCACCCTGGAGGACGCCCGCGCGTTCTTCCGGACGTACTACGCACCGAACAACGCGGTGCTGTCGATCGTCGGCGACATCGACCCCGAGCAGACGCTCGCCTGGGTCGAGAAGTACTTCGGCTCCATCGCCTCCCACGACGGCAAGCCCGCCCCGCGCGACGGCTCGCTGCCCGAGGTCATCGGCGAGCAGCTGCGCGAGGTCGTCGAGGAGGAGGTCCCCGCGCGCGCGTTGATGGCCGCCTACCGGCTGCCGCACGACGGCACGCGCGAGGCCGACGCGGCCGACCTGGCCCTCACCGTCCTCGGCGGCGGCGAGTCCTCCCGCCTCTACAACCGGCTCGTCCGCCGCGACCGTACGGCCGTCGCCGCCGGCTTCGGTCTGCTGCGGCTGGCCGGAGCGCCCTCCCTGGGCTGGCTGGACGTGAAGACGTCCGGTGACGTCGAGGTGCCGGTCATCGAGACGGCCATCGACGAGGAGCTCGCGCGGTTCGCCGCGGAGGGCCCCACGGACGAGGAAATGGAGCGCGCCCAGGCCCAGTTGGAGCGCGAGTGGCTGGACCGGCTCGGCACCGTCGCGGGCCGCGCCGACGAACTGTGCCGTTACGCGGTCCTGTTCGGCGACCCGCAGCTCGCCCTCACCGCGGTCAACCGCGTCCTGGAGGTGACCGCGGCGGAGGTCCAGGAGGTCGCCAAGGCCCGCCTGCGCCCCGACAACCGCGCGGTGCTCGTCTACGAACCCGTCTCCGGGGAGACCGCCGAGGACGCGGACCCGCCCGAGGACCCCGAGGCCGAGGCCACCGTCGAGGCCGGCGACAAGAACGAGGAGGCGGCCAAGTGACCGAGCTCGCCACGATGGAGTTCCACCCCCAGCCCCAGGCGGGCGAGGCCAAGCCCTGGGCGTTCCCGGCCCCCACGCGCGGGACGCTCCACAACGGCCTCACCGTGCTGCGCTGCCACCGCCCCGGCCAGCAGGTCGTCGCCGTCGAGGTCCTCCTCGACGCCCCCCTGGACGCCGAACCGGCGGGCCTGGACGGCGTCGCCACGATCATGGCGCGCGCCTTCTCCGAGGGCACCGACAAGCACTCCGCCGAGGAGTTCGCCGCCGAGCTGGAGCGCTGCGGCGCCACCCTCGACGCGCACGCCGACCACCCCGGCGTCCGGCTGAGCCTCGAAGTCCCGGTCTCCCGGCTGCCCAAGGCGCTCGGGCTGCTCGCCGACGCCCTCAGGGCGCCCGCGTTCGCGGACGACGAGGTCGAGCGCCTGGTCACCAACCGCCTGGACGAGATCCCGCACGAGCTGGCCAACCCCTCGCGCCGGGCCGCCAAGGAGCTCTCCCGGACCCTGTTCCCGGCGGACCTGCGCATGTCCCGCCCCCGCCAGGGCACCGAGGAGACCGTCCAGAACATCGACTCGGCGGCCGTACGCGCCTTCTACGAGAAGCACGTCCGCCCCGCCACCGGCACCGTCGTGGTCGTCGGCGACCTCACCGACCTCGACCTGGACGCGCTGCTCGGCGACACCCTCGGCTCGTGGACCGGCTCCGCGGCCGAGCCGCGCCCGGTGCCGGCCATCACCGCCGACGACACCGGCCGGGTCGTCATCGTGGACCGCCCCGGCGCCGTCCAGACGCAGCTGCTGATCGGCCGTATCGGCGCCGACCGGCACGACCGCGTGTGGCCCGCGCAGGTGCTCGGCACCTACTGCCTCGGCGGCACCCTCACCTCCCGCCTGGACCGCGTCCTGCGCGAGGAGAAGGGCTACACCTACGGCGTGCGTTCGTTCGGGCAGGTCCTCAGGTCCGCCCCGGACGGCACCGGTGCCGCGATGCTGGCCATCAGCGGTTCCGTCGACACCCCGAACACCGGCCCCGCCCTCGATGACCTGTGGACGGTGCTGCGCACCCTCGCCGCGGAGGGACTCACCGACGCCGAGCGTGACGTCGCCGTGCAGAACCTCGTCGGTGTGGCGCCGCTCAAGTACGAGACCGCGGCGGCCGTGGCGAGCACGCTGGCCGACCAGGTCGAGCAGTATCTGCCCGACGACTACCAGGCCACGCTGTACCGGCAGCTCGCCGCGACCGGCACGGTCGAGGCCACCGCGGCGGCCGTCAACGCCTTCCCGGTGGACCGTCTGGTGACGATCCTGGTCGGCGACGCGGCGGCCATCAAGGAGCCCGTGGAGGCCCTTGGCATCGGTGAAGTGACCGTGGTGTCGGCCGAGTAGACGGACGCGCGCGTGAAGGGGCCCTGGTGACTGAAGCGTCACCAGGGCCCCTTAATGTCCGAATAATGAATGAATTGCAGGCTGGTTGCCTGTTTGCCCTGTGGGATGCGCTACAAACTGCCTGATCTGTTTGGGGATTGAAAGTGGCCCCCCTTAGCGTCGTCCGGGCTGTTCGTCACGCAGTGCGCCGCGCCCGCGGCACCGGACAGCCATCGCCGAGTCCCCGTACGGCGCGAGCCAGGGGAGCCGGGGACCCATGCAGTCCCTGGGGTGAATCGGACGCCCGCGCGTCAGCGAGGGGGTCCGTAGGAGACCTTCCTGCTCCGAACCCGTCAGCTAACCCGGTAGGCGAGAGGGAAGGAAAGGACCAGCCACTACATGGCGTTCACGCGCCCCACCGGGAAGCACCGTGCCCCGAGCCGGATGAAGCGCACCACCGCCCGCGCGGCCGGGATCGCGGCGCTCACCACCACCGGCGTCATCGGCACCCTCGCCGCCCCGGCCCTCGCCGCGGAGCCCGCGGCCGAGCAGACCGGCCTCATCCCGGTCGTCACCATCGGCGACTCGGTCGCCGACCAGATCGACGCCCAGGCCGAGGCCCAGCAGCAGGCCGCCGAGGAGGCCGCCCAGAAGAAGGCCGAGGAGCTGGCGCGCAAGAAGGCCGCCGCCAAGGCCAAGAAGGAGCGCGAGGCCAAGGAGCGCGCCGCCCGCGCCGCCGCCGAGCGCAAGCGCCTCAACTCCTTCGTCGCCCCGATCTCGGGCTCGTACATCTCCACCGGCTACAAGGCCGGCGGCGCCGTCTGGTCCTCCGGCAGCCACACCGGGGTCGACTTCCACGCCGCCAGCGGCACCTCCGTCCACGCGGTCGGCTCCGGCACCGTCGTCGAGGCCGGCTGGGGCGGGTCGTACGGCAACAACATCGTGATCAAGATGAACGACGGCACGTACACCCAGTACGGCCATCTGTCGTCCATCGGGGTCTCGGTCGGCCAGACGGTCACCCCGGGCCAGCAGATCGGCCTGTCCGGCGCGACCGGCAACGTCACCGGCCCGCACCTGCACTTCGAGGCCAGGACGACCGCCGAGTACGGCTCGGACATCGACCCCGTCGCCTACCTGCGCTCGCACGGTGTGAACGTCTGACGCCCGGTGTGAACGTCTGACGACGGATCGCAGGATCTCCCGGAACCCCGGCTCACCCGAGCCGGGGTTTCGCCGTTTTCGGTACCCGGCTGTCCAAAAAATATCCATGGATTCCGGTCCGCCATCGGAAATTCCCGCTCTTTGCAATAGAGTCACTGAACACACGTCAATCATCGACGTTTCACGGGGATTAAGACGGAGGTCGGTCATGCGTATTCCGGCGCACTCGGTATGCACCGCGATCAGGGACGACATCGTCTCCGGTGTCCACGAGCGCGGCAGCCGCCTCACCGAGGAACTCCTCGCCCGCCGCTACGGCGTCTCCCGTGTCCCCGTCCGGGAGGCCCTGCGCACGCTGGAGGCCGAGGGCTTCGTGGTGACGCGGCGGCACGCGGGCGCGTGCGTCGCCGAACCGACCGAGCAGGAGGCCGCCGACCTGCTGGAGATGCGGATGCTCCTGGAGCCGCTGGGCGCCTCCCGGGCCGCCCAGCGCCGCACCGAGGCGCACCTCAAGGTCCTGCGCGGCCTGGTCAGGCTGGGGCAGGAGCGGGCCAGGCGGGGCAACAGCGAGGATCTGCGCTCTCTGGGCGGCTGGTTCCACGAGACGCTCGCGCAGGCCTCCGGCAGCCCGGCGCTGACCTCGATGCTGACCCAGCTGCGCCACAAGATCTCCTGGATGTACACCGTGGAGGCGCCCGCCAACCCCGCCGAGTCCTGGGCCGAGCACGGCGCGATCGTCGACGCCGTGGCACGCGGCGACGGGGAACGCGCGCGTGCGGTCACCGCGCTGCACACCGAGCGCTCGACCGCCGCGCACCGGCTCCGATTCCGCGCCGCGGGAGATCGGCCCGACCGTGTGAGGAACTCGCAACATCCCGTAAACATGACGAGCCTGCGGCATTAACACGAGAGCCGTATACAAAGAGGTAGTAATTCGCGGGGGAGAATTCCTGCTGCCCGTGCGAGGGAATTGGAAAGGGCTCGCCCGATAAACTCGGACGAGCCCTTCAGTGGTGCCGTGATACAACCGGCCCCGATAAATCAGACGGTCTCGGGAAGCTCCTCGAGCCCCTCGGAGACCAGCTTCGCCAGACGGTCGAGGGCGGCGTCCGCGCCCTCGGCGTCCGAGGCGAGGACGATCTCCTCGCCGCCCTGGGCGCCCAGGCCCAGGACCGCCAGCATGGAGGCCGCGTTGACGGGGTTGCCGTCGGCCTTGGCGATCGTCACGGGGATACCGGAGGCCGTGGTGGCCCGGACGAAGATGGAAGCGGGGCGGGCGTGGAGGCCCTCGGCCCAGCCGACGTTGACGCGGCGCTCAGCCATGTGATGCTGCCCTTCGGTGTTCAGGGTTGTCTAGACCAGTTTCCCACACGTGAAGTGTCTCCGGAGCGGACCTTCGTCCCCTCCGGGGTGAGTCGTCGGACCGCGGCCTCGGTCCGACTTCCGTCCTCTTGCGATCCTGTCGCGCTCTCCACAGACTGCCTCGCGCCGTTGTCGTACGCGAGCCGTACTCTGGGGCCCATGCAGACCTCGTCGGACCGGCACGAGTACCCCTCCCACTGGGAGGCCGACGTGGTGCTGCGCGACGGCGGCACCGCGCGCATCCGCCCCATCACCGTTGATGACGCCGAGCGCCTGGTCAGCTTCTACGAGCAGGTCTCGGACGAGTCGAAGTACTACCGCTTCTTCGCGCCCTACCCGCGCCTGTCCGCAAAGGACGTCCACCGCTTCACGCACCACGACTTTGTGGACCGGGTGGGACTCGCCGCCACGGTCGGAGGCGAGTTCATCGCCACCGTACGCTACGACCGCATCGGCGCCGACGGAATGCCCGCGACCGCTCCCTCCGACGAGGCCGAGGTCGCCTTCCTGGTCCAGGACGCCCATCAGGGGCGCGGTGTCGCCTCCGCCCTCCTCGAACACATCGGCGCCGTCGCCCGCGAGCGAGGCATCCGCCGCTTCGCCGCCGAGGTGCTGCCCGCCAACACCAAGATGATCAAGGTGTTCATGGACGCCGGGTACACCCAGAAGCGCAGCTTCGAGGACGGCGTCGTACGCCTGGAGTTCGACCTCGAACCCACCGACCGCTCGATGGCCGTGCAGTACGCGCGCGAACAGCGCGCGGAGGGGCGGTCCGTGGAGCGGCTGCTCAAGCCCGGCTCGGTCGCGGTCGTCGGCGTCGGCCGCACCCCCGGCGGGGTGGGTCGCAGCATCCTCGACAACATCCGGGAGGCCGGCTTCACCGGCCGTCTGTACGCCGTGAACAAGGCCTTCACCGACAAGGAGCTCGACGGGATCCCCGCGCACCGCTCGGTGCGCGACATCGAGGGCCCCGTCGACCTCGCGGTCGTCGCCGTGCCCGCCGAGCACGTCCCCGAGGTCGTCACCGAGTGCGGCGAACACGGCGTGCAGGGCCTCGTCGTGATCTCCGCCGGCTACGCCGAGAGCGGCCCCGAGGGACGCGAGCGCCAGCGCGAACTCGTCCGGCACGCGCGCGCGTACGGCATGCGGATCATCGGCCCCAACGCCTTCGGCGTCATCAACACCAACCCGGACGTCCGGCTCAACGCCTCCCTCGCCAACGAGACCCCGCGTCCCGGCCGTATCGGGCTGTTCGCGCAGTCCGGCGCCATCGGCATCGCCCTGCTGTCCCGACTGCACCGACGCGGTGGCGGCGTCACCGGGGTCACCGGCGTCTCCACGTTCGTCTCCTCGGGCAACCGCGCGGACGTGTCCGGCAACGACGTCCTCCAGTACTGGTACGACGACCCGGACACCGACGTCGTCCTCATGTACCTGGAGTCCATCGGCAACCCCCGCAAGTTCACCCGCCTCGCCCGCCGTACCGCGGCGGCGAAGCCGCTGGTCGTGGTCCAGGGCGCCGGTTCCGCCCCCCAGGGGCACGCCGTACGGGCCACGCGGCTGCCGCACGCCACCGTGTCCGCGCTGCTGCGGCAGGCCGGCGTGATCCGCGTGAACACCATCACCGAGCTGGTCGACACCGGTCTGCTCCTCGCCCGTCAGCCCCTGCCGCGCGGCCCGCGCGTGGCGATCCTCGGCAACTCCGAGTCGCTCGGACTGCTCACCTACGACGCCTGTCTGTCCGAGGGACTCAGGCCGCTG
>JABFXD010000327.1 GCA_013361925.1 Streptomyces sp.
GTGCACGATCTGGTCCGCGTCGGCCGTCAGCTCGTCGACCAGCTCCGCGTCCCGGATGTCACCCTGCACGAACTCCAGCCGGGGGTGGTCGAGTTCGAGGTTGTCCAGGGTGCCGGCGTAGGTGAGCTTGTCCAGCACGGTGATCCGCGGCGCGTCCGAGGACTCCGAGGCGAGGAGCCTGCGCACGTACTGGGAGCCGATGAAGCCGGCGGCGCCGGTGACGAGAAGCTTCATGAACGGATCTGCACCTTGCTGTGGTCTCCGAGCACCAGACGATGGGCAGCGGGCATACCGGTCGTCGGGGTCACTTCCACGTGACGGCCGATGAGGGAGGACTCTATACGTCCCACGCCACGGATCGAGGAGTCCCGCAGCACGATCGAGAACTCCAACTCGCTGTCGGTGATGCGGCAGTTCTCGGCGAGGGAGGTGAAGGGGCCGATGTAGGAGTCCTCGACGACGGTGCCGGCGCCGATGATCACGGGTCCGACGATGCGGGAGTTGACGATCCGCGCGCCCTCCTCCAGGACCACACGGCCGACGAGCTCGGAGCCTTCGTCCACCTCGCCGTCGAGTCGGTGCTCGACGGTCTCCAGGACGGTGCGGTTGACCTCCAGCATGTCCGTGACGTTGCCGGTGTCCTTCCAGTAGCCCTTGATCTCCGTGGAGCGGACGTCGGCGCGTTCGTCGATCAGGTGCTGGATGGCGTGGGTGATCTCCAGTTCGCCGCGCCAGGAGGGGGTGATGGCGCGGACCGCGTCGTGGATCACGGGCGTGAACAGGTAGACGCCGACCAGGGCGAGATCGCTCTTCGGGGTCTCGGGTTTCTCCTCCAGGCCGATCACCTGGCCCGCGGCGTCGAGTTCGGCGACACCGAAGGCGCGTGGGTCGGGGACCCGGGTGAGGAGGATCTGCGCGTCGGGGCGGTGGGTGCGGAACTCGTCGACGAGGGCGGCGATACCGCCGACGATGAAGTTGTCGCCGAGGTACATCACGAAGTCGTCGTCGCCGAGGAACTCCCGGGCGATCAGCACCGCGTGGGCGAGACCGAGGGGGCGCTCCTGGGGGATGTAGGTGACCTCCAGGCCGAACTTGGAGCCGTCGCCGACCGCTTCCTCGATCTCGGCGGCGGTGTCCCCGACGATCACGCCGACTTCGGTGATGCCGGCGGCCGCGATGGACTCCAGGCCGTAGAACAGCACGGGTTTGTTGGCCACGGGAACGAGTTGTTTGGCCGAGGTGTGGGTGATCGGCCGCAAGCGGGTACCGGCACCACCAGAGAGGACAAGAGCCTTCATTTGGTTCACCTTAGACCCGTTCACCCGTTACCGACCGTGCGCGGTGTGGCTTGCATGCTACGAAAGGCCGAGGTGGCGCGGGGTGGATTCGATCAACTGGCGTCGTGCGCGATCGGTTCACGGTGCACTCGTACGAGTGGTCACAGCGTCACCTCGCTCCACACCTGCTTGCCGCCGCTGACCGGCAGGCTCCCCCAGGCCGCCGACATGGCCTCGACCAGCAGGATGCCGCGCCCGCCGGTGGCCTCCCAGCCGATGCTGGTGGGCTTGATCGGGGTGCGGGGCGAGGAGTCGGCGACGGCGACGCGCAGCCGGTGGTTCACCAGGGTGAGGTCGAGGCGGACCCGGCCGTCGGTGTGCACGAGGGCGTTGGTGACGAGTTCGGAGACGATGAGCAGGACGGCGTCCTGGGCGTCGCCGGTGACGTTCCAGGAGCGCAGGGTGCGCCGGGTGAAGCGGCGGGCGTGGCCGACGGCCTGCGGGACCCGCCACACCGTCCAGCTCTCGCGCAGCGGATGCGAGGCCATGCCGTCGTAGCGGACCAGGAGCAGGGCGACGTCGTCGCTGCGGCGGGCGTTGCCGAGCAGGGCGTCGGCGACCAGGCCGAGGTGGGTGGGGTCGGAGACGGACAGCTCGTGGGCGAAGCGGTCCATGCCCTCGTCGATGTCGGAGTCGGCGGACTCCACCAGCCCGTCGGTGGTCAGCGCGATCAGGGTGCCGGGCCGCAGCCGCAGCGGGGTCATCGGGAAGTCCGCCTGGGCGACGACCCCGAGCGGCGGGCCGCCCTCGGCCTCGGCGATGTCGGTGGTGCCGTCCGGGTGCCGCAGTACGGGCGGGAGGTGGCCGGCCCGGACGCACCAGGCGGAGCCCTCCTCCATGTCGAGGTCGACATAGGCGCAGGTGGCGAAGAGGTCGGTCTCCATGTCCGTCAGGAGCCGGTTGGCGTGCGAGACGACGACGTCCGGGGGGTGGCCCTCGACGGCGTAGGCGCGCAGGGCGGTGCGCATCTGGCCCATGAGGGTGGCGGCGCCGGCGCTGTGGCCCTGGACGTCGCCGATGACGAGGGCGACGTGGTTGTCGGGCAGCGGGATCACGTCGTACCAGTCGCCGCCGAGCTCCAGGCCCGCCGTGCTCGGCAGATACCGGGCGACGGCGGTCGCGCCGGGGAGTTTGGGCAGCCGGCGGGGCAGCAGCTGGCGCTGGAGCATGCCGACGAGTTCGTGTTCGGCGTCGAAGGCGTGGGCGCGCATCAGGGCCTGTCCGGCGAGGCCGGCGGAGGCGGTGAGCAGGGCGCGTTCGTCGGGGCCGAAGTCGTGCGGGGTGTCCCAGCCGATGAGGCAGGCGCCGGCCATGCGTCCGGCGGCGGGCAGCGGCAGGACGGCGAGGCCGCCGGGGCCGACCTCGGCGAGGGCGGGCTCCAGGGCGGTGCCGGCGGGCCAGATCTGGGCGCGGCCCTCGCTGAGGGCGGTGGCGAGGGTGGGCATGGCGCGCACGGGGGCGTCGGGCCACTCGGTGCGCCACTCCAGACGCCACAGCTCGGGCCAGGACTCGGGGTCGGGCGGGTCGAGGACGGTGACGACGAGCCGGTCGTTCTCCAGCTCGGCCAAGGCGATGCGGTCGGCCCGCAGGGGCTTGCGCAGCGCGGAGACGACGGCCTGGCTGACGTCGCGGACGGTGCCCGCGGTGGCGAGGGCGGCGGCCAGGCGCTGGACGCGGGCCACGTCGGTGACGTCGGAGCGCAGGGTGGAGGCGTCGGCGACGGTGCCGACGAGGCGGGCGGGCTGGCCCTCGCCGCCGGGCAGCAGCCGTCCGCGCAGCCTGAGCCACTTGGGTGGTCCGGTGGGCTGCAGGGCCCGGAACTCCAGCTCGCGGTCGCCCAGGGACATGTGGTCCGCCTCGGTGACGGACATCAGGGCGGGCAGGTCCTCGGGCACGGTCAGCGCCAGCAGGGTCTCCACCCGGCCGTCGAAGTCGTCCCGGCCCAGTGCGAACAGGTCGAGGATGTCGTCGCCGACCTCGACGCGCCCGGTGTCCATGGCGAGGCTGAACGCGCCGGCGGGCAGTTCCCCGCCCTCGGCGGCCTCGGCGGCCGGGACGGGGCAGGACACGGCGTCGGCGAGCAGTTCCAGGCATTTGCGGTCGTCGGTGTCGAAGCCGTCGAGGCGCTCGCTCACGGCGACGAGACAGCCGCCGCCCCCGTCGCCGTGGGCGGGCAGGACCGCCAGATGGAAGTCCCGGGACGGCACGCGCCGCGCCTCGGCGGACTCGGCGAGGTCCTGCGGGCCGAGCCAGGCCGCCCGTCCGGTGCGGTGCACGTCGGCCACCGGGGACCCGCCGGCCCTGGGATAGCCGTCCCGCAGCCCGTACAGGGTCCGCGGTACGCCGACGGCCTGCACGAGACAGAGCAGCTCGCCGTCGTCGCTGGGGGCGTACACGGCGGCGAAGGACGCCCTGGCGAAGACGAGTACCTGTTCGAGGACGCTCCGTAGTCGTTCGGGTGCGCCGGGACCGGCCGTGAGCGCTTTGAGGGCAACTTCGGCACGCAGCGTTCTCGTTCTGCGTCCCGCAGCTCCCTCACTGACCACGTCCGCCATTACAGCGCTTATGCGGCACCCGCGCAGCCCCTGTGACCGTTCCGTGGAGTCTCTGCGGTGGTGGTGCGGGGGCGAGGCTCGAAAGTCGCCGAACAAGTCTTTACGCATGCGTTCCGCACGGTGATCTCGTGACAGCGGCGACTGTCCGCACCCCGTGCCGCCGCTGGAAGCTCGTTGCCGGGCCAGGGAAGGGGAGGCATGGACAAGCGGTACGAGGTGTACGCGCTCGCCGACCGGCACTTCTACGACACGCCGGACCGGCTGTCCGCGGGAGCACGGCAGGCCGCGCCCCTGTACGAGCCGGCGCGGCGCGAGGTGCCGGAGGGCTGGGACGCGACACGGATCGGCGACTGGCTGACGCTGACGCCGCTGGGGACGGACGGCGAGCGGGTGGCCGGCCCGGCACAGGGCTGGAAGGTCCATGCCTCGGCCACTCGGGCGAACGCGGAGCGGATCGCGGCGATCGTGTGGGACTACTGCGTGCCGCGGCGCATCCCGTTCAAGTTCGTGCCGGGACCGCATCTGCTGCATCTGCGCAACACCAAGTACGCGGCCCGCGACAGCAGCGGCAAGTTCGTCACCCTCTACCCGGCCGACGAGGAGCAGCTGCATGTGGTGCTGCGCGAGCTGGGGAAGCTCCTTGAAGGGTTCGAGGGACCGTACATTCTGACCGATCTGCGCTGGGGCGAGGGCCCGCTGTACGTCCGCTACGGGGCGTTCGCACGCCAGTTCGTCGTGGATGAGCGGGGTTCGCTGGTGCCGGCGGTGCGCGACGGCGAGGGGACCCTGGTGCCGGACCGCAGGGCGCCGTCCTTCCAGGTCCCCGAATGGGTGACGCTCCCGGCGTTCCTGGCCCCGCATCTGGCGGCGCGGAACACCACGACGGTGGGCGAGCTGCCGTACCGGATCGAGAAGGCGCTGCACTTCTCCAACGGCGGCGGGGTCTACTCGGGCACCGACACCCGGGACGGCAGCAGAGTCGTCCTCAAGGAGGGCCGGCCGCACGCGGGTCTGGCCGCCGACGGGGCGGACGCCATCGCCCGCCTGGAGCGGGAGAAGGACGCCCTTGAGCAGGTGGCGGGGACGGGTGTGGTGCCGCGGGTGCGGGACTGGTTCACGCTCGGCGACCACCGGTTCCTGGTCATGGACTTCCTTGAGGGACGCCCGCTGAACTCGTTCTTCGCCGAGCGCCACCCGCTGCTCACCCCGGATCCCGATCCGACGGCCGTCGCCGACTACACGGCGTGGGCGCTGCGCGTGTACGACGGCGTCGAGCGGGCCGTGGAGGCGATCCACGCGCGCGGGATCGTCTTCAACGACCTGCATGTCTTCAACATCATGATCGGGCCCGACGGGGAGTCGGTGTCGCTGCTCGACTTCGAGGCGGCGGCGCCGGTCGGCGAACAGGGCCGCCAGGTGGTCGCGCACCCCGGCTTCTTCGCCCCGCCGGACCGCACGGGCGTCGACGTCGACCGCTACGCGCTGGCCTGTCTGCGGATCGCCCTGTTCCTGCCGGTCACCACGCTGTTCGTGGTCGACCGCGGCAAGGCGGCCCATCTGGCCGAGGTGATCCTGCGTCAGTTCCCGGACGTGCCGAAGGAGTTCCTCGACGACGCGGTCGCGGAGATCACCCGGGAGACGGGAACAGCGGTCCCCGCCCTGGTGAGGCCCTTCGTGGAACCCGCCGACTGGCCCCACAGCCGTGACTCCATGGTCAAGGCGCTCCTCGCCTCGGCCACCCCGGAACGCGACGACCGGCTCTTCCCGGGCGACATCACGCAGTTCAACGACGGCGGCGGCCTCGGCCTCGCACACGGCGCGGCCGGCGTCCTGTACGCCCTGGACGCGGTCGGCGCCGAGCGGTACGAGGAGGGCGAGCGCTGGCTGCTGGCCCGCACCGCGCCACCGCCCACCGGCACCCCGCTCGGGCTGTACGACGGGCTCGCGGGCGTCGCCCATGTGCTGGACCGGCTCGGTCACCGGCAGCGCGCCCTCGACCTGGTCGGCTCGATCCTCGCCGAACGCTGGCAGAACCTCTCCTCCGACCTGCACGGCGGCCTGGCCGGCCTCGGCCTGGTCCTCGCCGAACTCGCCCGCACGAGCGGCGAGTCGGAGCTGCGGGACCGTGCCGCCGAGGCCGCCGACATCCTCGTACGACGTCTTGAGGAGCCCCTTCCGGACAGCCCCCGGCGGCGCCGGGCCGGGCTGATGCGGGGGGCGAGCGGGCCCGCGCTGTTCCTGCTGCGGGAGTACGAACGCACCGGTGAGGAGCGGCTGTTGAAGGCGGCAGGGACCGCCCTGCAACGGGACCTCGATGTCTGTGTGACGCACCCGAACGGCTCGCTCGAGGTCGACGAGGGCTGGCGGACGCTGCCCTACCTCGGTGAGGGGAGCGCGGGCGTCGGGATGGTCCTGGACGACTATCTCGCCCACACCGGCGGCGAGTTGGCGGACGTCCGGGCCGGCATCCTGACCGCCGCCACCTTCCGCTTCTACGTACAGCCGGGCCTCTTCCAGGGCCGGGCCGGGCTGATCCTGCACCTCGCCCGCACCTCCACGCCGGGCGCCAGGGCACGGCTCGCCGAGCAGATCGACGGACTCGGCTGGTTCTCCATGTCCTACCAGGGCCAACTGGCCTTCCCCGGACACCAGATGATGCGGCTGTCGATGGACCTGGGCACCGGCACGGCCGGTTGCCTGCTCGCGCTCGGCGCGGCCCTCGACGCCGGGGCGGACCCGCATCTGCCCTTCCTCCCGCCGCTCCGGCGGCCCCCACAGCGCGGTTCCGTGAACTGACGGAATCGTGATCCGACCCCGTCCCCACAGGTGACGGCAACCCCGAAGAGAGGAAACCGACATGGCACTTCTCGACCTGCAGACCATGGAGTCCGACGAGACCACGGGTGGCGGCGGCGTCAGCAGCCTCAGCCTGCTCTCCTGCGTCAGCGCCGCGAGCATCACGCTCTGTCTCTGACGCACCTCGTGCCTCCAAGGCTCCGGGCGGCCCGCTCCCGCGAGGGAAGGGCCGCCCGGGGTCCCGCACGTACCGGGGAGGGCCCCATGACGACCGCACCGGCAGCGCGTACCACCACGACGGTGTTCGGGCCCCTGGGTCCGGCCCCCGCCCGGTGTCTGGCCCTGTGCCTGGTGAGCACGGCCGCCACCGGCGCCGGGCTGCTGCTGCCCGCCGCGCTGGGCCGCGCCCTCGACCTGCTGCTGGCCGGAGCCCCGGCGACCCGCTGGGTGGCGTACTGCGCCGCGCTCGTCCTGCTGCTCGCCCTGCTCGACGCGGCCGAGACCGTGCTCGGCGGAACCCTCGACGCCCGCACCACCTCCTGGTTGCGCAGGCGCCTGACCGGACATGTCCTGGCCGTCGGCCCACGCGCCGCCGAACGCTTCGGACCCGGCGACCTCGTCGCCCGCCTCGTCGGCAACGCCGCGCAGGCCGGCACCGCGCCCACCGCCCGCGCCGCCCTGCTGGCCGCGCTCGCCGGACCGGTCGGCGGACTCGTGGCCCTCGCCCTCATCGACCCGTGGCTCGCGGCCGTACTGCTGGCCGGGGCACCCGTACTGGCGCTGCTGCTGCGCGCCTTCGCCCGCGACACCCGGGAGTGTGTCGCCCACTACCAACAGGAGCAGGGGCGCATCGCGGCGGCGCTCTCGGAGGCCGTCGGCGGCCACCGCACCATCCAGGCGGCCGGTACCGCGCAGCGGGAAGCCGCGCGCGTCCTACGGCCGTTGCCCGAGCTGTCGCGGGCCGGGCACCGCATGTGGCGGGTGCAGGGGCGGGCCGCCGGCCAGTCCGTCGCCGTCGCCCCGCTGCTCCAGCTCGGTGTCGTCGCCGTCGCCGGGCTGCTGCTCGCCCACCACCGGATCACTGTCGGCGAGTTGCTCGCGGCCTCGCGGTACGCGGTACTCGCCGGCGGCGTCGGCATCCTCGTGGGACAGCTCGCGAGCCTCGCCCGCGCCCGCGCCGCCACCGGCCGCCTCACCGAGGTGCTGGCCGAACCCGCCCAGCTGTACGGAGACCGGCGACTGCCGCCCGGGCCCGGCCGGTTGGAACTGCGCGGGGTCACCGCGCGTCGCGGCGGACGGGTGGTCCTCGACCACGTCGACCTCGTCGTGCCCGGCGGGACGACCCTCGCCGTGGTCGGCCGGTCCGGCGCCGGCAAGTCACTGCTGGCCGCGCTCGCCGGACGGCTCGCCGACCCGGACGCCGGGGAGGTCCTCCTGGACGGCGTCCCGCTGCGGGAGTTGAGCCATGACGAGCTGCGCGGGGCGATCGGGCACGCCTTCGACCGGCCCGCGCTGCTGGGTGGCACCCTGGAGGAGGAGATCGGCCTCGGGCCCACGCCCCTGTCCCCCGCACGCGTACGGGAAGCGGCCCGCACCGCGCACGCGGACGACTTCGTCAACCGGCTGCCCGCCGGGTACGCCACGCTCTGCGCCGACGCCCCGCGCTCCGGCGGCGAGGCCCAACGCCTGGGCCTGGCCCGGGCGTTCGCCCACGGCGG
>JABFXD010000245.1 GCA_013361925.1 Streptomyces sp.
CGGCGGAGCGCTGGGAGCGCGCGCAGATGTTCTTCGAGGCCAAGGACTACGCCGCCGCGGCGCGCGTCCTGGGCAAGCTGGTCGAGGAGGTGCCGGAGCAGACCGGGCCGCGGCTGCTGCTGGCCCGCTCCTACTACCACTCGGCCCAACTGAGCCGCGCCGAGACGGAGTTGCGCATCATCGTGGAGCGTGACCCGGTGGAGCACTACGCCCGTCTGATGCTGGGCCGCACGCTGGAGCGGCAGAGGCGGCACGAGGAGGCCGAGCCGCATCTGCGCCTCGCGTCCGCGCTGGCCGGCGACTTCGACGAGCTGTAGGCGAGGCCGTACGACACGACCGGGGCCCGGTTCCGCGAAGGAACCGGGCCCCGGTCGTGTCGTACGCCGAGCGTCAGACGCGGCTCGTCCGCCGGTGCGCGATCTCGCCGAGCACCACGTCGGCGACGACGAACGCGGCCAGCGGGATGCCGAGCAGCGGGACGAAGTAGCCGAGGGCGGCGATCAGTGCCACGCCCGGCAGCAGGATCTGCGGGGGCACCTTCTGCCAGGCGCCGCGCGGGATCGGACGCCCGAAGGCGTTGCCGCGGCCGCGCATCCACCACATGCGGTAACCCCACACGATCAGCAGGATCAGGCAGAGCGCCACGACCATCAGGACGATCTGGTTGACGAGCCCGAAGAGGGTGCCGGTGTGCAGGTCGATGCCCCAGCGGGTCAGCTTCGCGAGCACCGGGAAGTCGTCGAACCGCAGCACGTCGGTCACCTCGCCGGTGGTCGGGTCGATCGCGACCGCGTCCTGCTTCTCCGGCCAGCTGCGCTGGATCTGCTTCACCACGTACGCCGAGGTGGCGTCGGCCGGCGGCACGATCTCGACGGGGTCGCCGAGACCTTCGGCGCGCGCGGCGGCGAGGACCTTGTCGAGGCCGACGCCGTGCTCGGCGTCCCCGGCCGAGGCGGAGGCGCCGTGCCCGGAGTGGTCGCCGCCCGCGGTCGCCGACACCGAGGGCGTGGTCTGGTTCAGCGAGCCGCGCAGGTCGTCGATGCTCGCACCGGCGTAGGTGGACCAGGTCAGGCCGGTCACCGACAGGAAGAAGAAGCCGAGCGCGGCCCAGACGCCGACCGTGGCGTGCAGCCCGAGCGTGCGGCGCCGCCCCTCGGTGCCGCGCACCTTGCGCCGGTCCCGGCGCCGGGTGAACCACAGCACCAGGCCGGCCCCGGCGATCACCCACAGCCAGCTGGCGGCGAACTCGCTGTAGAGGCGGCCGGTCTCACCGAGGTGCAGATTGCGGTGCAGCTCCGAGATCCAGGTGCGCAGCGGCAACGCGCCCGTGGAACCGTACTGTTCGAGGGAGCCCTCGACCTTGCCGGTGTACGGGTCGACGAAGACGGCGAGGGTGTGGTCGGGGTCGACTCCCTTGACGCCGGACAGCAGCACCCTGGTGGTGGCGTCGTCCGCCGGGGAGGGCCGTACGGCGGCGACGGCACCCTCGGGGTGGGCCTCGCGGGCGGCGGTGACCTGTTCGGAGATCGGCAGCTTGGCGTCGCCGACGGCGGAGACCGTCATCTGGTCGGCGTACAGGAGCTTCTCGGCCTGGAACGAGGCGGCGTACAGGAACCCGGTGACGGCCGCCACCAGCAGGAAGGGCGCGACGAACACTCCGGCGTAGAAGTGCAGACGCAGTATCAGCGGGCGCAGCGGCGCCCAACTGCCGGGTCTGGGCGGCGGGTCGGCGGCTTTCGGGGCCTCGTCGGTGGGCGTCGGGGGAGCGGAGGTCATCGGCGGCTAACTCCGGAGGGTGGGGACGTGCGCGGCTGGTCGGTCGGTCCAGTAGTCGGGAGGAACGCGCCCTGAGTTCCCGGGGGTTGAAGTGTCCTGCGTCACACGAGCGGAGGGCATGGCATCCTGGCGCGATGGCAACTCCCCGTGATCACGCGCCCCTTGCCGAGCTGGTCGAGGAACTCCTGGCCGGCGACGGCCCGCTGCCCATCGTGGCGGCCGGCGATCCCGTGCTGCGGCGCGGCACCGAGCGTTTCGAGGGGCAGCTGGACTCCGCGCTGCTGGCCCGGTTCGTCGAGGCGCTGCGCGTCACCATGCACGCGGCCCCCGGGGTGGGCCTCGCGGCCCCGCAGGTGGGCGTGCCGCTGCGGATCGCGGTGATCGAGGACCCGGCGCCGGTGCCGGACGAGGTGCGCCTCGCGCGGGGACGGGTGCCGCAGCCGTTCCGGGTCCTGGTCAATCCGTCGTACGACGGGGTCGGCCCCGAGCGGGCCGCGTTCTTCGAGGGCTGTCTGAGCGTCCCGGGCTGGCAGGCGGTCGTGGACCGGCACGACCGGGTGCGGCTGACGGGCGAGGACGAGCACGGGCGCACCGTGGACGAGGTGTTCTCCGGGTGGCCCGCGCGGATCGTGCAGCACGAGACGGACCACCTGGACGGCACGCTGTACCTGGACCGGGCGGAGCTGCGCTCGCTCTCCTCGAACCAGGCGATGGTGGAGCGCTGGGCCCAGCCGACGCCCAGGGAGGCGGCCGCCTCCCTGGGGTTCCGGCTGCCGGGCTGACGATCACCCGGGGGCCGTATCCACCGTCAGCTGTCGCGGAACGTCTCCAGCAGGCGCAGCCACACCTCGCTGATCGTCGGGTAGGACGGCACCGCGTGCCAGAGGCGGCTGAGGGGCACCTCGCCCGCGACCGCTACGGTCGCCGAGTGGATGAGCTCGCCGACTCCGGGGCCCACGAAGGTGACGCCGAGCAGGACCTCTCGCTCCAGGTCGACCACCATGCGGGCGCGGCCCCGGTAGCCCTCGCCGTACAGGCTCGCCCCGGAGACGTTGGCGAGGTCGTAGTCGACCGCGCGGACCCGGTGGCCCGCCTGTTCGGCCTCGGCGAGGGAGAGGCCGACGGCAGCGGCCTCCGGGTCGGTGAAGACGACCTGCGGTACGGCGGCGTGGTCGGCGGTGGCGGCGTGCGCGCCCCATGGGTCGGACTGGACGTCGGTCCCGGACGCCCGGGCCGCGATGGCGGCGCCGGCGATGCGGGCCTGGTACTTGCCCTGGTGGGTGAGGAGGGCGCGGTGGTTGACGTCGCCGACCGCGTAGAGCCAGTCGGTGCCGGTGACGCGGAGGCTGTCGTCCACGTCCAGCCAGGAGCCGCCTTCCAGGCCCACGGTGTCCAGGCCGATGTCGTCGGTGCGCGGGGCGCGGCCGGTGGCGAAGAGGATCTCGTCGGCCTCGATCCGGTCGCCGCTGTCGGTGACGGCGACGACGGTGCCGTCCTCGCGGGTCACCGACGCGAGGGAGGTCCCGGTGCGAACGTCGACGCCGGCCTCGGTGAGCGCCTCGGCGACCAGTTCGCCGGCGAAGGGTTCCATACGGTTCAGCAGGCCCTTGCCGCGCACCAGGAGGGTGACCCGCGAGCCGAGGGCCTGCCAGGCGGTGGCCATCTCGGTGGCGACCACTCCCCCGCCCACGACGATGAGCCGCCCCGGCGCGGCCTGGGCACTGGTCGCCTCGCGGCTGGTCCAGGGCTTGACCGCGTCGAGTCCGGGCAGATTCGGCAGGACGGCGCGGGTGCCGGTGCAGACGGCGACGGCGTGCCGGGCGGTGAGGACCTGGTCGCCGACCGTCACGGTGCGGGGGCCGGTGAGGCGGCCGTGGCCGCGGTAGAGGTCGGCGCCGACTCCCTCCAGCCAGCTCACCTGACCGTCGTCGTGCCAGTGGGAGGTGTACTCGTCGCGGCGGGCGAGGACCGCGGCGGCGTCGAGGGGGCCTTGCACGGCCGGGGCGAGTCCGGGCAGTCGGCGGGCGTCGGCCTGGGCGATGACCGGGCGCAGCAGGGCCTTGCTGGGCATACAGGCCCAGTACGAACACTCGCCGCCGACCAGTTCGCTCTCCACGACCGCGGTGGAGAGGCCGGCCGCACGGGTGCGGTCGGCGACGTTCTCCCCCACGGGCCCGGCCCCGAGCACCACTACGTCATAGGTGCTGTTCACAGTGGATTCCGTTTCCGTCATGGGGTCAGTCTGCTGGGTGGTGTGCGCTCGGGCCACATGGGTACGCGCGCGGAATACCTACTCGGCAGGCCGTGTTTGTGCGCATGGCTAGGCCCCGACACCAGGAAGAGGGATGCACGCCATGAGCAAGACCGTGGAGCTCACCAAGGAGAACTTCGACCAGACGGTCACGGACAACGACTTCGTCCTGATCGACTTCTGGGCGTCCTGGTGCGGGCCGTGCCGTCAGTTCGCGCCGGTCTACGACAAGGCGGCCGAGGAGAACCCGGACCTGGTCTTCGGCAAGGTCGACACCGAGGCGCAGCCGGAGCTGGCCGCCGCCTTCGGTATCCAGTCGATTCCGACCCTGATGATCGTCCGTGACCGGGTGGCCGTGTTCGCGCAGCCGGGCGCCCTCCCGGAGGCCGCGCTGACGGATGTGATCGGGCAGGCCCGCAAGCTGGACATGGACGAGGTCCGCAAGGCGGTCGAGGAGCAGCAGGCGAGCACGGAGCAGAACGGCCAGTAATGCCGGGGGACTTGCCCTGGGGCGCTCACCACTCCAGGGGAAGTCCCGTGTAGTGCGCGGCCAGTTCGGCGGCGGCGTGGCGGGAGGACGTGATCCGTCGCAGCCGGGCGAGCTGGAGCCGGTGGTCGAAGGGGTCGGCGTCGGGGCGGGTGTGCAGCATCGTCGTCATGTCGTAGGAGAACCGGGTGGCCTGCCAGACCCGGGCGAGGCATGACGCGGAGTAGCGGTCGAGGAGTTGCTCGGAGCCGGTGCGGCGCAGCTCGGCGAAGGCGCGGGCGAGCAGACGGACGTCGGAGACCGCGAGGTTGAGGCCCTTGGCGCCGGTCGGCGGGACGATGTGCGCGGCGTCACCGGCGAGCAGGAGACGTCCGTGGCGCATCGGCTCGTGGACGTGACTGCGCATCGGCGTCACGGACTTGGCGGTGATCGGGCCGCGGTTCAACGTCCAGTCGGCGTCGATGGTGAAGCGTGCGGCGAGTTCGTCCCAGACGCGGTCGTCCGACCAGTCGCCGGGGTCGGTGCCGTTGGGCACCTGGAGGTAGAGCCGGGACACCTGCGGTGAGCGCATGCTGTGCAGGGCGAAGCCGCCCTCGCCGCGCGCGTAGATCAACTCGTCGCAGGACGGGGCGACATCGGCGAGGATCCCGAGCCAGGAGTACGGGTAGTCGTGGGCGTACGTCCGGCCGGTCCCGGCCGGGAAGGTGTCGCGGGCGATGCCGTGGAAGCCGTCGCAGCCCACGACCCAGTCGCAGTCCAGGGTCTGCTCGCTCCCCTCGTGCAGGAACCGTACGACGGGCGCCTCGGTCTCCGGCTTCTCGATGACGAGCGCCCCCGCCTCGAACAACAGCGGTGGCCCGTCGGCCAGTTGGAGGGCGACGAGGTCTTTGACGATCTCGGTCTGGGCGTAGATGGTGACCGTACGGCCGCCGGTGAGGACCGGGAAGTCGAGGTGGTGGCGTTCCCGGTCGAAGCGCAGCTCGATGCCCTGGTGGACCAGGCCCTGCGCGGTCAGCCGCTCGGCCGCGCCGCACTCGCGCAGGGCGTCGACCGTGCCCTGCTCCAGCATTCCGGCGCGCTGGCGCTGCTCGACGTAGTCCCGGGTGCGCGCCTCCAGGACGACGCAGTCGACGCCCGCGCGGTGCAGCAGGCGGGCCAGGAGCAGTCCGGCGGGGCCGCCGCCGATGATGCCGACCGTCGTGCGCATGGGCCCACCTCCCGTGGCTGCGACCCAGGTTGTCAGCTCGACTCGCGGTGCACCACCGTGGCTTCCAGCACTTTGTGGGTCTCGGGTGCGGCGGCGGGGTCGCGCACCGCGCGGTCGACGAGTTCGGCGAGGTCGCGGCCGGAGGGCAGCTCCAGGCGGACCGTGCTGAGGCGGGGCCGCAGGAGCCGGCCGAGCATGAGGTCGTCGGCGCCGATCACGGCCGTCTCGCCGGGGATGTCGATGCCCTCGTCGAGCAGGGCGCGCGTCAGCAGCATCGCGTACTCGTCGTTGTATGCGAACACCGCGTCGAGGCCGAACTCCCGCCAGCGGGCGGCGAGCCGGGCGCCGGCCTCCTCGGTGTAGGCCAGGGGCAGGTCGGTGACGGTGGCGTCGGTGTCGCGCAGGGCGGCGCGCACCCCGCTGAGGCGGGGCAGGGAGAATGCCTCCAGGCCCGCCTCCTCGGGGACGACGACACCGATGCGGCGCCTGCCGCGCTCGTACAGATGGCGTCCGGCGCGGTGGCCGACGGCCTCGTGGTCCATGAGGAGGGCGTGGGCGCCCTCGACGGTCTCGGGGCCGAGGGTGACGACGGCCCGGGCGCCGGAGCGCTTGAGCACGGCGACGCCCTTCGGGCCGAGTCCCGCGCCGGGCACCAGCACGGCGACGGGTCGCAGCTCGGCCCAGGCCCGGGCGGCCTCGTCGCCGTGGAGTCCGACGCTGCCGTGCTGGACGACGGTGTAGTCGAGGCGGCTGAGGGCCCACTGGAGCTCGTTGATGAACTGGCCGTACAGCTGGCCGACCGGGATGGTCGGGGCGGGCATCAGGACCAGGCGGCTGTGTCCGGCGCGCAGGCTGCGGGCGGCCGCGTGCGGTACGTACCCCAGCTCCTTGGCGGCCTCGTGGACCCGGCGGCGGGTGGGCTCGCTGATCCGGACGGCGCTGGTGTTGTTCAGGACGTAGGAGACGGTCGCGCGCGAGACGCCTGCCAGGCGGGCCACATCGGCGCTCGTGGGCACGGAGCGCGGTGCGGGAACCCCGGGGGCGGGCGTTTTCGGTATCTGCACCATGACGTACGGCATCTTTGCAGAACCTGTGCAGACGGCTCCCGGCGGGGCGCTCAGGCGGGCGGCGCGGTCCCCGTGACCCGGGCGACCAGGTCGGTCCAGCCGGCCTCGAGACGCTCCATCGGCATCCCGCACTCCCTGGTCAGATGGTGGATCTGCGCCGCGTCGAGGTACGCGAGGAGCGTCCGGGCCAGCAGCTCGCAGTCGGCGTCCGGGACGATCTGCCGCAGCAGGATCGTGACGTGCATGGCCAGGGCCCGGTAGGACGGGTGGGAGAACCGGCGGGTGGGCTCCGGCTCGGCGGCGAGCTGGAGGTCCAGCTGCTCCACCGAGCGGTACAGCAGCGCCACGCCGAAGGCGCGCAGCCGCTCCAGGGGCGGTGCGCCGGGGCCCAGCGGGGGCGGGCCGCTCATGAAGTCCGCCTGGAGCTGCTGCGCCGAGTGGTCGAGCAGCGCCATCAGCAGCCCGGTCCGGTCGCCGAAGCGGCGGAAGACGGTGCCCTTGCCCACCTGGGCGGCGGCGGCCACGGCCTCCATGGTGACCCCGGCCGCGCCGTGCTCGGCGATCAGCCGGGCGGCGGCCTCCAGCAGCCGGGCGCGGTTGCGCGCGGCGTCGGCGCGCAGGCACGGCTCCTCCTCGCGAGAGCCGAGCTGGAACAACTCGGTCTCACCCAGGGGACCTTGAGGCCGCGGGAAGGGCGGCAGGGCGGCGGACATGAACCCAGCGTAAAGCATCGGGAATGAAACTGGACCGCGGTCCGGTTAGGGTGATAGAACCTTAAACGGACCCCGGTCCGGATTATGACGGCAGTGTTTCAGCACCCCTGGAGTTAGCATGTCTGTTCGTATCCTTGCGCTCGTCGGCAGCCTTCGCGCCGGTTCGCACAACCGCCAGCTCGCGGAGGCGGCCGTCAAGTTCGCTCCCGAGGGTGCGTCGGTCGAACTGTACGAGGGCCTGGCCGAGATCCCCTTCTACAACGAGGACATCGACGTCGAGGGCAGCGTCCCGGCCGCCGCCGCGAAGCTGCGTGAGACCGCCCAGGGCGCCGACGGCTTCCTGCTCTTCGTCCCCGAGTACAACGGCACCATCCCGGCCGTCCTGAAGAACGCCATCGACTGGCTGTCGCGCCCCTACGGCGCCGGTGCCTTCGGCGGCAAGCCGGCCGCCGTGGTCGGTACCGCGTTCGGCCAGTTCGGTGGGGTGTGGGCGCAGGACGAGACCCGCAAGGCCCTGGGCATCGCCGGCGCCAAGGTGCTGGAGGACGTCAAGCTCTCCATCCCCGGGTCCGTGGTCCGTTTCGCCGAGACCCACCCGGCCGACGACGCCGAGGTCGCCACGCAGCTGACCGAGGTCATCACCCGTCTGCACGGGCACGTGGGCGACACCGTCGCCGCCTGATCATCGCGTGCGCGAGACCGTCGCCACCTGATCGTCTCGAAAGGGGCCGGAGCTCTTGGAGCTGCGGCCCCTTTCGCATGTCTCGGCACTTCGCCGGTCAGGCCACCGCGGTCGGGGCCAGGTCCCGCAGTTCCGCCAACGCGGCCGCCACCGCGGGTCGTTCATGGCCGCCGCGCCGG
>JABFXD010000320.1 GCA_013361925.1 Streptomyces sp.
GGCGTGGTCCGCGGCGACCTGGACCTCGCCGTGGTCCTCGACTGGTACAACAAGCCGATGCCGCTTCCCGACGGCCTGGTCAAGGCCTCCGTCCTGGACGACCCGGCGGACGTGGCGATGCCCGTCGGACACCGGCTCGCCGACCGCGAGGAGGTGGACCTCGCCGAGTTCGCGGGGGACGAGTGGATCACCTGGGGGCAGGGCGAGTTCTGTCACGAGTGGCTGATGTTCACCCTGCGCGCCAAGGGCATCGAGCCCATCGTCGGCCACCGCGCCGCCGAGACGCACACCCAACTCGGCCTGGTGGCCGCCGGGTTGGGTGTCTGTATCGCCCCGCTGCTGGGCCGCCACCCGATGCCCGAAGGGGTCGTGACCGTCCCGCTCAAGCAACGGGTCCGGCGCCATGTGTACGTCGTCTGGCGCGCGGACGCCGACCGCCGCCCGTCGATCAGGGCGGCGGTCGAGGCGCTCAGGGCGGCGGCGGCCGACCTCGGCTGAACCGCCCTACAGAGAGGGCAGCTTGCGGAAGTCCCACGACACGATCTTGTCCGGGGTCAGCCGCATCCACGCGTGCCGGCCGTCGTGCGGCATCTCGTCGAGGCCGAAGTTCTTACGCGCGAACAGCGTCTCGGGGACGTCGAGTTCGGCGTACAGATCGCCGACCCGGGGCGCCTCGCCGACGAACTCCACGGCCCCCGACAGCTCGACGCCGCGCAGCTCGTCGTACTCCTCACCGGTGTCGACCACGATCGCGACCCGTGGATCGCGGCGCAGATCGGTCCAGCGCTTGCTCTTCACCACCGAGTACAGCCACAACGAGGTGCCGTCCCAGGCGAACCACAGCGTGCTCACATGCGGAGCGCCGTCCTTCGACACGGTGGCGACCCGGCAGGTGCGCTGTCCTGCGAGGAACTCGTCCAGCTCGCCCGGCGTCATCATGATCTTCCGGCCCCGGCGCTGAGTGACGGTCATGCGCCCCCCTTTCTCCTGGTTCAGTTTCTGACAGCCCGTCAGAAGGCGTCTGTCAGAAGACAATGCGGTCTCTTCCCTCAACACGCAATGGTGGCTACGCTCGCCCGCTCCACACCGTCGGCGACAAGGGGGAAAACGTGCCGTCGCACGAGCAGTTGAGCGAACTCCTCGACCCGGCGACCACCGTGCTGCTCACCGTCGAGTGTCAGCAAGGTGTCGTCGGCCCGGACAGCGCACTTCCCGAACTCGCCAAGGAGGCGCGGTCGTCGGGCGTCCTCGCCAACGTGGCCCGGCTGGTCGCGGCCGCCCACGACAGCGGTGTCCAGGTCGTCCACGCCATCGCCGAACGCCGCCCCGACGGCCGCGGCGCCAACCGCAACGCCCGCCTCTTCCGCGCCGCCGAACGGCTCCCCGTCCAGCAGCTGTCCGGCACCAGCGCGGTCCGGGTCGCGGCCCCGATCGAGGTCTCCGAGGAGGACTTCGTCGTACGACGGCTGCACGGGCTGTCGCCGATCCAGGGCACCGACGTCGACCCGCTGCTGCGCAACCTGGGCTGCCGCACCCTCGTCGTCACCGGCGTCTCCGCCAACATCGCGATCCCCAACGCCGTGTTCGACGCGGTCAACCGCGGCTACACGGCCGTCGTGCCCACGGACGCCATCGCGGGGGTGCCCTCCGACTACACCCCCGCGATGATCCGCAACACCCTCGCCCTGGTCGCCACGCTCACCACGACGGCCGACCTGCTGGCCTGTCTCGGCCGGCGAAAGCGGGTCTGACCCTCACGCGAGGGTGATCGAGTCCCCGCTCACGGTGATCTTCTCCTCCGGCAGCGGCTGGGTGGCGGGACCCTTCTTCACGCTGCCGTCGGTCACCGAGAACTCGCTCTTGTGGCACGGGCAGGTGATCACGCCGTCGGCGATCCCCGTCACCGCACAGCCCTGATGCGTGCACTTGGACGAGAACGCCTTGTACGTGCCCGCCGTCGGCTGGGTCACCACCACCCCCGCGTCCGCGAAGATCTTGCCGCCGCCCTCCGGGATGTCCGCGGTCTTCCCGAGCGCGGTCCCGGCCGCGGCGGTCGACCCCTCGTCGTCCGAGCCGCACGCGTTCAGCGTGATGGCGAGCCCTGCCGCCCCCACCGCCGCCACGACCGTACGGCGGCTCGGTGCCGAAGCGGGATGAAGCGATTCGCTGGCCATGCTGACGTCCCTTCCGCGGATACCTCGTGAACTGCCCTGAGGTACGGGCCCGGAGTGCGGGTTGTTCAGCGGAGCCCCAGTAACCTGGGGCGATGCTCAAGGAAGCCATCGCGACCCGCTTCATCACGCCCCTGCGTGAGGGCGGCTCGCTGCCGGGACTCGTCGAGGCCGACGACCTCGGGACGTACGTCATGAAGTTCACCGGCGCGGGACAGGGCCGCAAGACGCTGGTCGCCGAGGTCCTGTGCGGTGAGCTCGCCCGTCGGCTCGGGTTCCGGGTGCCGCGACTCGTGACGCTCGACCTGGACCCGGTCCTCGGACTCGGCGAGCCCGAGCAGCAGGTGCAGGACCTGCTGCGGGGCAGCGGCGGCACCAACCTCGGGATGGCCTTCCTCTCCGGCGCGATCGGCTTCGACCCGCTCGCCTTCGAGGTGGACGCGGCCGAGGCCGGGCGGATCGTCTGGTTCGACGCCCTGATCAACAACGTCGACCGCTCCTGGCGCAACCCCAACCTGCTGATGTGGCACGGCGAGCTGTGGCTGATCGACCACGGCGCCACCATGATCTGGCACCACAACTGGCCCGGCGCCGAGGCCTCCGCGGCCCGCCCGTACGGCGCCGGCGACCACGCCCTCGCCCGCTTCGCCCCCGACCTCGCGACCGCCGCCGCGGAGCTGGCCCCGCGGGTCACCGAGGAACTCCTCGCCGAGGTCACCGCCGAGATCCCGGACGCCTGGCTGGCCGACGAACCCGGCTTCGACACCCCGGACGAGCTGCGCCGGGCCTACACCCGGCCCCTGCTGGCCCGGGCCGCCGTCATCCACGACCGCATCCAGGGGATCGCATGAGCGAGCGCCACATCCACATGGCCGGCAGCGTCGTCGAACGCCACATCATCAAGGGCGGCGAGGGCAACGACCGGGACGTCTACGAGTACGCCCTGCTGCGCGTCGTGCCGCGCGTGGAGCGCGGCGAGTGCATCAACGCCGGGGTGCTCGTGTACTGCCGGGCGAAGGGGTACGTCGGTGCCCGCACCCACCTCGACGAGGCGCGGCTGCGGGCCCTGGACCCGGAGGCCGACGTGGCCGGGGTCAGGGCGGCGCTGGCCGCCGTGGAACGGGTCTGCGGCGGTGGTGACGCGGCCGGTCAGGCCGGTACCGACGACGCCGGGCGGCGCTTCCGCTGGCTGATCGCGCCCCGCTCCACCGTCGTCCAGCCGGGCCCCGTGCACACCGGGCTCACCCTGGATCCGGCGGCCGAGACCGAGCGTCTGCTGGACCTCCTGGTCAGGTAATGGATCACACCCGGGGCGTGCGGCGTTGACACCGGGTGCCAGGGCTTCTAGCGTCACGTCTGCTGAAGGTACTAAGCGGTCGCTCACTGATCGGGCCGCACATTCTTCAAGGGCGAGGAGAAGCAGCAATGTCCACCACTGAGCAGCGGGTAGCGATCGTCACCGGTGCCGCGCGCGGCATCGGCGCGGCCACCGCCGTACGACTGGCCGCCGAGGGCCGCGCGGTCGCCGTGATCGACCTCGACGAGGCCGCCTGCAAGGACACCGTCGAGAAGATCACCGCGGCCGGCGGCAAGGCGATCGCGGTCGGCGCGGACGTCTCCGACGAGGCCCAGGTCGAGGCGGCCGTCGCGCGCGTCGTCGCGGAGCTCGGCGCCCCGACGATCCTCGTCAACAACGCGGGCGTGCTCCGCGACAACCTGCTGTTCAAGATGAGCGCCTCGGACTGGGACACCGTCCTGAACGTGCACCTGCGCGGCTCCTTCCTGATGACGAAGTACGTCCAGAAGCACATGGTCGACGCCGGCTTCGGCCGCGTGGTCAACCTGTCCTCGTCCTCCGCGCTCGGCAACCGCGGCCAGGCCAACTACTCCGCCGCCAAGGCCGGTCTCCAGGGCTTCACCAAGACCCTCGCCATCGAGCTCGGCAAGTTCGGCATCACC
The DNA here is from genome assembly GCA_013361925.1 of Streptomyces sp. GTDB lineage: Bacteria > Actinomycetota > Actinomycetes > Streptomycetales > Streptomycetaceae > Streptomyces. The sequence goes on from JABFXD010000320.1 coordinate 4,131, forward strand.
GCCAACGCCGTCGCCCCCGGCTTCATCGCCACCGACATGACCGCGGCCACCGCCGCCCGCGTCGGCATGGGCTTCGAGGAGTTCAAGGCCGCCGCCGCCACCCAGATCCCGGTGGCCCGGGTCGGCGAGCCCGAGGACATCGCCAACGCCATCGCCTTCTTCACGAACGAAGCCGCCGGCTTCGTCTCCGGCCAGGTGCTGTACGTGGCCGGCGGACCGCTCGACTAGGGGAACAGAACATGACTTCGGTGGAACTCCCCGAACTCTCCGGCAAGGTCGCCCTCGTCACGGGCGCCAGCCGCGGCATCGGCTACGGCGTCGCCGAGGCGCTCGTCGCCCGCGGTGACCGGGTCGTCATCACCGGCCGCAACGAGGACGCCCTCAAGGAGGCCGTCGAGCAGCTCGGTGCCGACCGTGTCATCGGCGTCGCCGGCAAGGCCCACGACGAGGCCCACCAGGCCGTCGCCGTCGAGCGCGCCATGGAGGCCTTCGGCCGCGTCGACTTCCTGGTCAACAACGCCGGTACCAACCCGGTGTTCGGCCCGATCGCCGACCTCGACCTGAACGTGGCCCGCAAGGTGTTCGAGACCAACGTGATCTCGGCGCTCGGCTTCGCGCAGAAGACCTGGCACGCCTGGCAGAAGGAGAACGGCGGCGCGATCGTCAACATCGCCTCCGTCGCGGGCATCGCGCCCTCGCCCTTCATCGCCGCCTACGGCGTCAGCAAGGCCGCGATGATCAACCTGACCCAGCAGCTCGCCCACGAGTTCGCGCCCAAGGTGCGGGTCAACGCGATCGCCCCGGCCGTCGTCAAGACCAAGTTCGCCCAGGCCCTGTACGAGGGCCGGGAGGAGGAGGCCGCGGCCTCCTACCCGCTGGCCCGGCTCGGTGTGCCCTCCGACATCGGCGGCGCCGCGGAGTTCCTCACCTCCGAGCAGTCCGCCTGGGTCACCGGCCAGACGCTCGTCGTCGACGGCGGCATCTTCCTCAACGCCGGCGTCGGCTGACCCTCTCGTACGACCGACCCGGGCGCCGCTCGACAGAAGCGGCGCCCGGGTCGACGTACAGACCGGCCGTCCGTGTCGACGTACAAACACCGCACACGGGGACGTACAACAACCGCACAGACTCCTGACAGCGCCGCCGCGGTCTCAACGCTCGAGAACCAGCCGGAGGACCCGGTTCGGGTCGCCCGGGGCTGCGGTATGGTCTGCCAACCCTTGGCATGGCAGATCGAGGAGCGTGCGCGTGTTCAACCGGAACCGAGGCATACGGCGGATGGCGGCCGTCGCCTCCATATCGTCGCTGGTGGCCGGGTGTGGCGTCCTGTCGTCGGACTCCTCCGACGAGCAGGGTCCGATCATCGTCGGTACCACCAGTGCCCCCAGCACCCTGGACCCCGCCGCGTCCTGGGACAGCTCCTGGGAGCTGTTCCGCAACATCTACCAGACGCTCCTCAGCTATCCCTCCGGCGCCACCACGCCGCAGCCGGACGCCGCCGAGAGCTGCAAGTTCACCGACTCGTCGAACCGCACCTACAGCTGCACGCTGCGCGCGGGACTGAAGTTCTCCAACGGTGACACGCTCGACGCCAAGGCCGTCAAGCACTCCATCGACCGGATCGGCAAGATCAACGTCAACGGTGGCCCGGCCGGTCTGCTCGGCAGCCTCGACCGGGTCCAGGCGCTCGGCGACCGCGAGATCGTCTTCCACCTCAACAAGCCCGACGCCACCTTCCCGTTCGTCCTCGCCACCCCCGCCATGTCGATCGTCGACCCCGACGAGTACCCGGCCGGCTCGCTGCGCAAGGGCGACACCATCGTCGGCTCGGGCCCGTACACCCTCAAGGCGTACAGCGACGACAAGGCCGAACTCGTCAAGAACGGCGACTACGACGGCTACGCCAAGCGCGAGAACGACGCGGTGACCATCCGCTACTTCAAGGAGTCCGCGCCCATGGTGCAGGGCCTGAAGGACGGCTCCCTCGACGTCGCCTTCCGCGGACTGGGCGCCGACGACATCGTGACCCTGGACAAGGAGCAGAACGACTCCGACTTCCAGCTCTTCGACGGCTCCGGCACCGAGATCAGCTACCTGGTGTTCAACCCCAAGGACCCCTGGGCGGGCAAGCTCGCCGTCCGCAAGGCCATCGCCCAGATCGTCGACCGCGGGGCGATCGCGCACAAGGTCTACAAGGACACCGTCGAGCCGCTGTACTCCATGGTCCCCAAGGGCCTCACCGGCCACACCACGGGCTTCTTCGACGACTACGGGAACCCCAGCGTCGCCAAGGCCAAGAAGATCCTCCAGGACGCCGGGATCACCCAGACCGTCCCGCTCACCCTCTGGTACACCACGGACCGCTACGGCTCCGCGACCAAGGCCGAGTTCGAGGAGCTGAAGGCCCAGCTGGAGGACTCCGGCCTCTTCGAGATCACGCTCAAGAGCCGTCCCTGGAAGACCTATGTCACCGGCTACCAGAACGGTGAGTACCCGGTGTTCGGGCGCGGCTGGTTCCCCGACTTCCCGGACGCCGACAACTTCATCTCCCCCTTCGTCGGCGACCAGAACGCCCTCGGCACGCCCTACCCGCAGCCCGAGATCACCGGCACCCTGCTGCCGCGCTCGCGCCGCCAGAGCGACCGCGCCAACGTGGTCAAGGACTTCGAGGAGGCCCAGCAGATCATCACCGACGACGCCCGGCTGCTGCCGCTGTGGCAGGGCCGGCAGTACGTCGCCGCGAACGACGACATCTCCGGTGGCGAGACGGCCCTGGACCCGTCGACGATCATGATGATGGGCGAGCTCTACCGCAAGACGAGCTGGTGAGTGGGGGCTTTCGGGGTGTGCGGTCCGTTGTCAGTGGTCGCCTGTAGGTTCTGAGCACTGAAGTGACCGCACGACATAAGGACGTTGACGTGACCGACATCGCCATGCTGCCCGAGTCCTGGCGCGGGGTCCTGGGCGACGAGCTCCAGCAGCCCTATTTCAAGGAGCTGACCGAGTTCGTCGAGGAGGAGCGGGCGAAGGGTCCCGTCTTTCCGCCGCGCGAGGAGGTCTTCGCCGCCCTCGACGCGACGCCCTACGACCAGGTGAAGGTCCTGATCCTCGGTCAGGACCCGTACCACGGCGAGGGCCAGGGCCATGGCCTGTGCTTCTCGGTCCGTCCCGGTGTGAAGACCCCGCCCTCCCTGCGGAACATCTACAAGGAGATGAAGGAGGAGCTGGGCACGCCCGTTCCGGACAACGGCTATCTGCTGCCGTGGGCCCAGCAGGGCGTCCTGCTGCTCAACGCGGTGCTCACCGTCCGCTCCGGCGAGGCCAACTCGCACAAGGGCAAGGGCTGGGAGAAGTTCACCGACGCGGTCATCCGCGCGGTGGCCGACCGGCCCGACCCGGCGGTCTTCGTCCTCTGGGGCAACTACGCCCAGAAGAAGCTCCCGCTGATCGACGAGACCCGGCATGTCGTGGTCAAGGGCGCCCACCCCTCGCCCCTGTCCGCGAAGAAGTTCTTCGGCTCCCGCCCGTTCACGCAGATCAACGAGGCGGTCGCGCTCCAGGGCCATGAGCCGATCGACTGGACCATCCCGAACCTGGCCTGAGCCGTCCCGGGGCCGATCCGCCGGGTCGGCCCCGCCTCGCGGTGATCGTCGGTGTCTCCGATTAGCGTCAGGTGCGACCAGGACGGCCTGACGGTGTGGAGGACGCGGTGGCGGAGCGACAGGAGCAGGCGGCGCCGGATGCCGTGATGACGCGGATCGGGCAGGTCGTCATGTTGCATCACGCGGGGGACCGCGAGGAGGCCCGGCACCGCTTCCTGGACCTGTGGGCGGAGATCGGCGAGGACGGCGACCCGCTGCACCGCTGCACCCTCGCCCACTACATGGCCGACGCCCAGGACGACCCCTGCGACGAACTGGCCTGGGATCTCAGGGCGTTGACCGCTGCCGAGGAACTCACCGACGACCGCCTCGCCGAGCACGAGAGCACCCTCGCCGTGCGCGCCCTGTATCCCTCGCTGCATCTCAATCTGGCCGCCGACTATGTGAAACTCGACCGCTCCGACGCCGCCCGCACCCACCTCCACCGGGCCCGCGGGGCGGCGGACGCCCTCGCCGACGACAGTTACGGGGACGGCGTGCGGGCCGCGATCAGCCGGCTGGAGCTGCGGCTGGGGGAGGGCGGACCGTCCGGCGAGGGCGGATGGGCACCGCCGAGACAGCGCCCGTGA
>JABFXD010000392.1 GCA_013361925.1 Streptomyces sp.
TCCTGTTCGCTCAGAGCGAACGGTCCGAAGGGGCGGGTGAATCGCCCCAACGGTCCGAGGGAGCGGCCGGGTCGCCCCACTCCACCTGCGGCCCGCCGAAGTGGGCGGCGTGGCGCGGGGGATGAGCCGCGGGGCCCAGGACGAACACGTCCTCCGCGCCGTCGAGCACCCCTCCCGAGGGATCGTCGTCGCCGGCCCGGCGGACCACGTCCCGCTCCGGCATCCAGATGTCACGGACGACCACGGCACACAGGTACAGCGTCCCGAGCAGATGCAGGCCGATGGCCCAGTGGTAGCCCTCCTGGGGCAGACCCTTGTGGGCGTCTCCGCTGGTCGTGTACGCGAGGTACATCCAGATGCCCAGGAAGTACGCCACCTCGCACGCCTGCCAGATGAGGAAGTCCCGCCACTTGGGCCGGGCCAGCACGGCCAGCGGCACCAGCCACAGGACGTACTGCGGCGAGTAGACCTTGTTGGTGAGGATGAACGCCGCGACGATCAGGAAGGCCAGCTGGGCGAAGCGCGGCCGGCGCGGGGCGGTCAGCGTGAGCGCGGCGATCCCGACGCAGCTCAGCAGGACCAGCAGGGTGGCGAGCGTGTTGACCGTGTCGGTACTCAGCGGGTCGGACGAGTTCTGCGCCAGGATCAGCCAGAAGGAACCGAAGTCGACGCCTCGTTCCTGGCTGAACTCGTAGAACTTCGCCCAGCCGTCCCAGGCGAGCAGCATCACCGGCAGGTTCACGACGAGCCAGGAGACCGCCGCGCCGCCCAACGCCTTCCCGAAGTCCCGCCACTTGCCGGCGCGCCAGCACAGCACGAACAGCGGGCCGAGCAGGAAGACGGGATAGAGCTTGGCGGCCGTGGCGAGGCCCAGCAGGACGCCGAACGCGAGCGAACGGCCCCGGGACCACATCAGCATCGCGGCGGCCGTCAGGGAGACCGCCAGGAGGTCCCAGTTGATGGTGGCCGTCAGCGCGAACGCGGGGGCCAGGGCGACCAGCAGACCGTCCCAGGGGCGCCGGGCGTGCGTACGGGTCACACAGACGGCGATGACGGCCGCGCAGGCCATCAGCATCCCCGCGTTGACCATCCAGTACCACTGTTCCTGGTCCTGGATGCTGCCGCTGCCCGGTGTGAGCCAGGCCGCCACTTCCATGAACACACCGGTCAGCACCGGGTATTCGAGGTACTCCATGTCGCCGTTGAGCTTGTCGAAGTACGGCACGAGCCCATCGGCGAAACCGCGCCCCGCGTAGAGGTGCGGGATGTCCGAGTAACAGGCGTGCGTGTACTGCGAGCTGGCACCGAAGAACCAGCCGCCGTTGTAGCAGGGCGCCTTCTGGATCAGGCCGAGGGCGAACATGCCGATCGCCACCAGCGCGATGACCCGCACGGGAGTCCACCAGGACGTCCCGAGCAGGGCGCGCCGCCCGATGGGACCACCGATCAGCTCACTGCCACTCGCGGCGATCTCGTCGTCCCTGGTCGGCTGCACCGGGTCCTGCTCGTGCACGCTCGCTTGCGTGGATTCTGCACTGGGCATGGGGCACATCCTGCCGTACCCGCCTAGGAATACGCCGAGGGCCGCCGCACCTGGTAGGTACGACGGCCCATGTTTCACGTGAAACACCCTCGGCGGGCGATAGCGAGGCTAACCGGACGATCCGCCGAAGATGCCTCCATTGCCGTTGCCTCTGGTGGTGTCTGTCTCCGTGGCTGTCGGTGTGGAGGTCACGCCTCCGTCCGTGCCGCCGGTGTCCGTACCGCCCGTCTCCGAGCACTGCCAGCTGAACTTGCAGGACTCGCTCGGCGAGGGCGAGGGGGAGGTCAGGGTCGGCGTGGGCGTGGGGCTCGGCGTCGGGCTGGCCGTCTCGCTCGGCGTCGCGGTGACGGACGGCGTCGGAGACGGTGCGCCCACCTCGTCCTGGATCTCACCGATCTTCTCGGCGTCCGGGAAGCCGGTGTCGCTGTCGTTCTTGAGAGCGGCCTTCATGTACTCGGTCCAGATCGACGTCGGGATGTCACCACCGTGGATGGACTCCACACCCGCCGTGCCGTTCATGGACAGCAGCTTGCCCTTCTTCGGGTCCTCTCGGAACATCGCGACCGACGTCGAGAGCTGCTGGGTGTAACCGACGAACCAGGCCGACTTGTTGCTGTCGGTGGTACCGGTCTTGCCGGCCGCCGTACGGCCCAGGGCCAGCGCGTTCTTACCCGTACCGTTCTTGATCACGTTCTCGAGGGTGTCCGTGACGTTGTTCGCCACGTTCTCGGGCATCGCCAGGGTGACCTTCGGCTTGCTGAAGCCTGGGACGTCCTGGCCGTTCTGCTTGACGCCGGTCACCGAATACGGGTCGGCGTGCTTACCGGAGGCGGCGAACGTCGCGTAGGCATCCGCCATGCGGATGGCGCTGGGGGTGGACGTACCGAGGGCGAAGGAGGGGTTTATGTCGGCGAAGGTGCTCTTCAGAATGCCGGACTTCTCAGCCACGCTCGCGACGTTGTCCAGCCCCACATCCACACCGAGCTGCACGAACGGCGTGTTGATGGACTGCTCCATCGCCTTGCGCAGACTGATGTAGCCCCAGGGATAGTCGCTCTCGTTCTCCTGATAGAAGGTCGAGTTGTCCTTGCGCAGGTAGTAGGAGCCGTCCGGCTTCCGGACCTTCAGATGGTCGTTGCCGTTGTACTTGCTCAGCGGCGAGACACCCACATCCGGGTCCTTGTACGTCCCGTACTCCATGGCCGCCGCGAGGACGAACGGCTTCCACGTCGAACCGACGGGCACACCCGAGGTGTCCGCGTTGTTGTTGAAGTGGTCGTTCTCGTAGCCCGCACCGCCGTACAGCGCGACGATCGCACCGTCCTTGGGCCGCACCGACGCCGCGCCGAACTGGACGTGCTTGTCCTTCTCCCGCTTGTCCGGGTCGATGTTCTCCTTCTCGATCTTCTTGACGGCCGTCGCGAGCGCGTTGACCTTGCTCTTCTCGAACGTCGTGTAGATCTGGTACCCGCCCTTGTCGAAGTCGGCCCGCGAGATCTTCGAGTGGGACAGCACGTATTTCTTGGCCGTGTCGACGAGGTAGCTGATCTGGCCGGTCATGCCCTTGGTCGCCTTGAGGCCCTGGGGCGTGGGGTACTTCTTGATGGCCGTCTGGTACTTGGCGTCCGTCAGATGCTTGTCGTCGTGCATCTGCTCCAGGATCCAGCCCCAGCGTTCCTTGGAGCGCTTGAGATTGGCGTCCTTGGTCGCCGAGGGGTCGATGCTCGTGTTGTCGATGGGGTCGTAGTACGTCGGGCCCTTGAGCAGCGCGGCGAGGAAGGCGCACTGGGAATCGGTGAGGTCCTCGGCGTCCTCGCCGTAGTAGGTCTGCGCGGCGGCCTGGATGCCGTAGGCGCCGCGACCGTAGTACGAGGTGTTCAAGTAGCCCTGGAGGATCTCGTCCTTCGTGAGCTTCGTCCCCACCTTTATGGAGATGAACATCTCCTTGAACTTCCGGGAGACCGTCTGTTCCTGGCTCAGGTAGGTGTTCTTCACGTACTGCTGGGTGATGGTCGAACCACCCTGTGTGTCACCGCCGCGCGCCATGTTGGCGAGCGCTCGCGCGATACCCATGGGGTCCACGCCGGAGTCGGTGTAGAAGCTCTTGTTCTCAGCCGAGATCACGGCCCACTGCATGGCCTTGGGGATCTTGGAGATGTCGACGTTCTGCCGGTTGGCGCCGCTACCCGTGGCAACCATCTGGCTGCCGTCTTCCCAGTAATAGACGTTGTTCTCGGACTTCGCCGCGGCGTTCTCACTGGGGATGCTCACCATGGCGTAGCCGATGCCCGCGATGGCGACCAGGCTGCCGAAGAAGGCGAGGCTGAGCCCGGAGACGAGTCTCCAGGAGGGCACCCAGCGCTGCCAGCCGTACTTGCCGGCGCGCGGGTAGTCGATGAACCGGTTCTTGGTGGAGGCGGTGGCTCGGCCGCGTCCAGGGCCGGTGGAGCCGCGGCGCGCGCCACGGCCCGTGGGTTCGGGGGCTCTGCGCCGACTGCCCCCGTTTCTCTGTGCCGCGCGGCGGGCGTCGGCCCGGCCGCCGTACGGCCGCTCCTCTGCCTCCGACTCGTGTGAACCCGACCCGTACGCGTCGGAAGGAGATCCGGTGGCGCCACGCGGTGCCGCACGGCGGCCGGAGGACGAGCCGGACTGGCCGCGTCGGGCCGCGGCACGTCCGCCTCCCTGCGGCTGCGGCGGTTTGCGACGGTGCTCGCTCATCGAACGACTACTCCTCGGGCAGGCGCACCTTTGCGCGCCTGGAAACGGCGGCTGCTGGTTTCCGGTCCCCCCGAAGTACGGATGTGGTCGCTTTCGCATTCACCCGTACTGCACCGAGGACGACGACGCCCCCAGGCGTCACTCGGTTCCCGGTGGTGTGCATGCCGCACAGACTACGCACCGTCAAAACCCGCCTAGCCCCGAAGTTCACCCCAAATCAGGCAACTTGCCTGCAACGAATCGGTGATGTGATCCCGTTCACCGTCTCCGCACTTGTCGCATGCGGAAGGCCGTTCTATCGTCGTGATGTATCGAGTCGATACATCAGAGCGACATAAGCGAGCCGAAGACCGAGAGGAGGCGACCATGAGCCGGCGTTCCGGGATCCTTGAGTTCGCCGTACTCGGTCTGCTGCGCGAGTCCCCGATGCACGGCTACGAGCTGCGCAAACGACTCAATACGTCACTGGGTGTGTTCCGTGCGTTCAGCTACGGCACGCTCTACCCCTGCCTCAAGACGCTGGTCACCAACGGCTGGTTGATCGAGGAGCCGGGGAACGCTCCTGAGGACGCCCTCGCCGCATCACTCGCGGGGCGTCGCGCCAAGATCGTCTATCGGTTGACGGCGGAAGGTAAGGAGCACTTCGAGGAACTGCTCTCCCAGACCGGCCCCGACGCGTACGAGGACGAGCACTTCGCCGCGCGTTTCGCCTTCTTCGGGCAGACGTCACGCGATGTGCGCGTGCGTGTGCTGGAGGGCCGCCGCAGCCGGCTGGAGGAGCGCCTGGACAAGATGCGCGTGTCGTTCGCGCGCACCCGGGAGCGCCTCGACGACTACACGCTTGAGCTCCAGCGCCACGGAATGGAGTCCGTGGAGCGCGAAGTGCGCTGGCTGAACGAGCTCATCGAGAGCGAGCGGGCCGGACGGGACCTACGTGGTTCCACCGGGGGGCCCGCTCAGTCCTCTCAGCAGAACAACACCACTGGAGCGACGGGCAACCTGCCACGGCCCGGGGACACCCCCCGGACCGATCTGCCCGACGACACCGCCACGTGAGCGCCCAGTCAGGGCCTCACTCGTACACACAGGGAGCAACCGGAATGGGTTCGGTTCGCGTAGCCATCGTCGGTGTGGGCAACTGCGCCGCGTCGCTGGTTCAGGGAGTCGAGTACTACAAGGACGCCGACCCGGCGTCCAAGGTGCCCGGCCTGATGCACGTCCAGTTCGGCGACTACCACGTCGGTGACGTCGAGTTCGTCGCCGCCTTCGACGTCGACGCGAAGAAGGTCGGCCTCGACCTCTCGGACGCCATCGGTGCCAGCGAGAACAACACCATCAAGATCTGCGACGTCCCGAACAAGGGCGTCACGGTCCAGCGCGGTCACACGCTCGACGGTCTCGGCAAGTACTACCGCCTGACCATCGAGGAGTCCGCCGAGGAGCCGGTCGACGTCGTCCAGATCCTCAAGGACAAGCAGGTCGACGTTCTCGTCTGCTACCTGCCCGTCGGCTCCGAGGACGCGGCGAAGTTCTACGCCCAGTGCGCCATCGACGCCAAGGTCGCCTTCGTCAACGCCCTCCCGGTCTTCATCGCCGGCACCAAGGAGTGGGCGGACAAGTTCACCGAGGCGGGCGTCCCGATCGTCGGCGACGACATCAAGTCGCAGGTCGGCGCCACCATCACGCACCGTGTGATGGCGAAGCTGTTCGAGGACCGCGGTGTCCGTCTTGAGCGCACCATGCAGCTCAACGTCGGCGGCAACATGGACTTCAAGAACATGCTGGAGCGCGACCGCCTCGAGTCCAAGAAGATCTCGAAGACGCAGGCCGTCACCTCGCAGATCCCCGACCGCGACCTGGGCGAGAAGAACGTCCACATCGGTCCCTCGGATTACGTGGCCTGGCTCGACGACCGCAAGTGGGCCTACGTCCGCCTCGAGGGCCGTGCCTTCGGTGACGTCCCGCTGAACCTGGAGTACAAGCTCGAGGTCTGGGACTCCCCGAACTCCGCGGGTGTCATCATCGACGCCCTGCGCGCCGCGAAGATCGCCAAGGACCGCGGCATCGGCGGCCCGATCCTGTCGGCGTCCTCGTACTTCATGAAGTCCCCGCCGGTCCAGTACTTCGACGACGAGGCCTTCGCCAACGTCGAGAAGTTCATCAAGGGTGAAGTCGAGCGCTAGCTCGATCCGGCGCTCGCGCGCCGAGGCTCAGTCAAAACGCTCCTGCCAGGGCTGTGTCGAGGGTCCCCGGGTTGTACCGCCCGGGGACCCTTCCCGTATGTGAGGCTGTGCCCCATGGCCGTCGTCCGTGACCTGCGCGTCCTGCTGCGCTTCCAGGGCTTCAGACGTCTGCTCTCCGTACGCCTGCTCTCCCAGGGCGCCGACGGCGTCTTCCAGGTCGCGCTCGCCGCGTACGTCGTCTTCTCCCCGGAGAAACAGACCTCGGCCGCCGCCATCGCCTCCGCGATGGCCGTACTCCTGCTCCCCTACTCCCTGGTGGGCCCCTTCGCCGGCGTCCTGCTGGACCGCTGGCGCCGCCGCCAGGTCTTCCTCTACGGCAACCTGGTGCGCGCGGCGATGGCCTCGGCGACCGCCGTCCTCATGGTCAGCCACGCGCCGGACTGGCTCTTCTACGCCTCCGCCCTGTGCGTCACCGCCGTCAACCGCTTCGTCCTGTCCGGCCTCTCCGCCGCGCTGCCCCGCGTGGTCGACGACGAACGACTGGTCGTCGCCAACTCCCTCTCCCCGACGGCCGGCACGCTCGCGGCGACCGCAGGCGGCGGTCTCGCCTTCGTCGTACGGCTGTTGGTCGCGGACTCCGACGCGGCCGTGGTGCTCCTGGGGGCGCTCCTCTATCTGTGCGCCGCGCTGGCGTCACTGCGTATCCCCAAGGAACTGCTCGGCCCCGACCGCGCGGTGGCGCACCCCGGTCTCACGGCGGCCCTCTCCGGCACCGCCCGTGACCTCGCGGCGGGCGTCCGCCATCTCACCGGAGCGCCGCGCCGGGAGGCCGCCTGGGCGCTCGCCGCGATGACGCTGATGCGCTTCTGCTACGGCGCCCTGCTGGTCATGCTGCTGATGCTGTGCCGGTACGAGTTCTCCTCCACGACCGACGACGGACTCGCCCTGCTGGGGCTGGCGTTGGGTATCTCGGGGGCGGGCTTCTTCGTGGCGGCCGTGGTGACGCCCTGGGCGGCGGGGCGTCTCGGGCCCGGCCGCTGGATCGTCGTGTGCGCGGCAGCCGCAGCGGTCCTGGAGCCTGCGCTGGGCCTCCCCTTCTCCGTCGCGCCGATGCTCGTGGCGTCCTTCGTCCTGGGCCTGACCACGCAGGGCGCGAAGATCGCGACGGACACGCTCGTGCAGTCCTCGGTCGACGACGACTTCCGGGGCCGGATCTTCTCCGTCTACGACGTGCTGTTCAACATCGCCTTCGTGGGTGCTGCCGGCGTCGCCGCCCTGATGCTGCCGCCGGACGGTCGCTCTGTGGTGTTGGTGATAACAGTGGCCGTTATCTACGGGGCAGTTGCGGTGGCTATGGCCCGCTTTGAGCGCCAGTAAGTGTCACATCAATGCCACAGAGTCCCCCTCGGGTACAAGGCTGTCAGTGGGTGCCGGTAACTTACGTGCGTCTTACTCGCGCCGCATTGCGCATCACTCACCCATGTTCTAGGGGGACCCCCAAGTGTCTACTCCGCCGCCCCAGGGCCAGAACCCGTTCGCCCAGGGCCAGCAGCCCTACGGCCAGCCCCAGGCTCAGGCCCCGTACCCGCCCCAGGACGGCAACCCCTACGCCCAGGGCCAGCAGCCGGGCTTCCCGCAGCAGGGCGGCGTCCCCTACGCGCCGGTTCCGCCGGAGCAGCCCAAGCGCAAGCTCAGCTTCAAGACGATCAAGAACATAGTCATCGTCGTGGCCGTCGCCGGTATCGCCATCGGCGGCTACATCTCCAGCCGTGACGACGCCAACACCGCGGCGGTCGGCGACTGCATGCACCGCGGCAGCACCAACGACAACGACCCGGACCTCGAGGTCGTCGACTGCAGCTCCTCGAAGGCCCAGTTCACGGTGCTGGCCAAGATCGA
>JABFXD010000768.1 GCA_013361925.1 Streptomyces sp.
CCCTGGGGCCGTTCCTCGCCGCGCAGCTTCGCCAGTTCGCGCAGCACGCGCTCCTGCTCCGGGTCCAGCTTGTTCGGGGTCTGCACCTCGACGTGCACGATGAGATCGCCCCGGCCGCCGCCCCGCAGATGCGTGACACCGCGCCCGTGCAACGGGATCGACTGCCCGGACTGCGTGCCCGGCCGGATGTCGACCTCCTCCATGCCGTCCAGCGTCTCCAACGGCACCTTCGTGCCGAGCGCCGCCGCCGTCATCGGGATCGTCACCGTGCAGTGCAGATCGTCACCGCGCCGCTGGAACATCGCGTGCGGCAGCTCATGGATCTCGACGTACAGGTCACCGGCGGGACCGCCGCCGGGCCCGACCTCGCCCTCACCCGCGAGCTGGATCCGCGTGCCGTTGTCCACACCGGCCGGGATCTTCACGGTCAGCGTGCGACGGGAGCGGATCCGGCCGTCACCGGCGCACTCGGGACACGGCGTCGGAACCACCGTGCCGAACCCCTGGCACTGCGGGCACGGACGGGAGGTCATGACCTGGCCCAGGAAGGACCGCGTCACCTGCGAGACCTCACCGCGCCCGCGGCACATGTCACACGTCTGGGCCGAGGTTCCCGGCGCCGCGCCCTCACCGTTGCAGGTGTTGCAGACGATGGCCGTGTCGACCTGGATGTCCTTCGTGGTGCCGAAGGCCGCCTCGTCGAGCTCGATCTCCAGCCGGATCATCGCGTCCTGGCCGCGCCGGGTGCGCGAGCGCGGACCGCGCTGGGACGCCGTACCGAAGAACGCGTCCATGATGTCCGAGAAGTTCCCGAAGCCACCGGCGCCGAAGCCGCCCGCGCCCCCGCCGCCCGCCTGGGACAGCGGGTCGCCGCCGAGGTCGTAGACCTGCTTCTTCTGCGGGTCCGACAGCACCTCGTAAGCGGCGTTGATCTCCTTGAACCGCTCCTGGGTCTTCGGATCCGGGTTGACGTCCGGGTGCAGCTCGCGTGCGAGCCGACGGAACGCCTTCTTGATCTCATCCTGCGACGCGTCGCGGCGCACGCCGAGAACGGCGTAGTAGTCCGTGGCCACTTACGACTCCGCCAGGATCTGTCCGACGTACCGTGCCACTGCGCGTACCGCTCCCATCGTTCCCGGGTAATCCATGCGGGTCGGTCCGACCACGCCGAGCTTGGCTACTGCCTCGCCGCCCGAACCGTAGCCGACCGACACCACCGAAGTTGAGTTGAGTCCCTCATAGGCGTTCTCGTGACCGATGCGTACGGTCATGCCCGAATCCCCGGCCTCGCCAAGCAACTTGAGGAGCACGACCTGCTCCTCCAGTGCCTCCAGGACCGGCCGGATGGTGAGGGGGAAGTCATGTCCGAAACGGGTGAGATTGGCGGTGCCGCCGATCATCAACCGCTCCTCGTTCTCCTCGACCAGTGTCTCCAGCAGCGTGGAGAGCACTGTCGCGACCGTACCCCGATCCTCGACGTCGAAGCCCTCGGGCAGGTCCTCGACCAGCCGCGGCACATCGGTGAACCGACGCCCCGCGACCTTGCTGTTGAGCCGCGCCCGCAGATCGGCCAGCGAGGCCTCCCCGAAGGGCGCCGGGCAGTCGACCATGCGCTGCTCGACCCGGCCCGTGTCGGTGATCAGGACGAGCATCACTCGCGCGGGGGCGAGCGAGAGCAGCTCCACATGCCGCACCGTGGACCGGGTCAGCGACGGATACTGCACCACCGCCACCTGCCGGGTGAGCTGCGCGAGCAGCCGCACGGTCCGGGCCACCACGTCGTCGAGGTCGACGGCGCCGTCGAGGAAGTTCTGGATCGCGCGCCGCTCGGGCGCGGTCATGGGCTTGACGCCCGCGAGCTTGTCGACGAACAGGCGGTAGCCCTTGTCGGTGGGGATGCGCCCGGCGCTGGTGTGCGGCTGGGCGATGTACCCCTCGTCCTCCAGGGCGGCCATGTCGTTGCGCACGGTCGCCGGGGAGACGCCGAGGCTGTGCCGCTCGGTGAGGGCCTTGGAGCCGACGGGCTCCTCCGTCCCCACATAGTCCTGGACGATGGCGCGCAGCACCTGAAGCCTGCGTTCACTCAGCATCGCGCACACCTCCAGAAGTCGATCCCCAGGCCCCTGCCTGGCACTCTGTCCGTCCGAGTGCCAGCGTTCCCCGCGGCCCAGTGTACGGCGGTGGGGTGCCACCCGGGCAAGGTCGGTCGGGGTGTGACAGCTCGTGAACCGCTCGTACGGCTAGCGTCGCGGTATGACGGTGACTTGGGAAGAGCTGGGGTGGCAGCGGGTCGCGGCCGGGGTGGGCCGGTGCCGGCTGCCGGTCTGGGACTGCACGGCGGGCCTGGTCGTCGGGGCGGACACGGCCCTGTTGGTGGACGCCGGGTCGAGCCTCGCGGAGGGGGCGCGACTGCGGGCGCAGGCGGAGTCGCTCGCCGGGCACCGTGTGACTCATCTCGCGCTGACCCACCCCCACTTCGACCATGTCTTCGGCGCGGCGGCGTTCGCAGGTGCGGAGGTGTTCGGGCCGGTCGGCATGGACACGCTGCTCGGCCAACAGCAGGCCCGCGCGGAGCTGCGCGCGGACGCGATCCGCAACGGCCTGGAGGCGGGGCGGGCCGACGAGGCCGTGGACGCCCTCACCCACCCCCGCCATCTGGTCTCCGGCGAGTGGACCCTCGACCTGGGCGGCGGCCGGCAGGTCCTGCTGGCCAACGTCGGCCCCGGGCACACCGCGCACGACCTCGCGGTGCTGGTGCCGGGCTCGCCCGAGGTGGTGTTCTGCGGCGATCTGGTCGAGGAGTCCGGAGATCCGCAGGCGGGTCCGGACGCCGTACCGTCGCACTGGCCGGCCGCCCTGGACCGCCTGCTCGCCCTGGGCGGTGAGGACGCGCTGTACGTGCCCGGTCACGGAGCGGTGGTGGACGCGGCGTTCGTGCGTGCGCAGCGCGACGCCCTGGCACGGCGTTTCGGCGTGTCGCCCTGACCGCACCCCGGCTTCTCCTATCGTCATCCGAATGCGCCAGTACTCCGCCGATCTGACCCCGCCGTGGAAGAAGCCGAAGCCCGTTCCGGAGGTCCCGGCCGAGCCCGGCCTGGTGGTCGAGGAGCCCGGCACCGGTTTCTGCGGCGCGGTGATCCGCTGCGAGGCGGGCACGGTGACCCTGGAGGACCGCTTCGGCAAGCTCCGGGTGTTCCCGCTGGAGCCGCGGGGCTTCCTGCTGGAGGGGCGGGTGGTGACGCTCGTACGCCCGTCGTCAGCGGCTCCCGTACGACCCACGCGTACGGCTTCCGGCTCGGTCGCCGTCCCCGGCGCCCGCGCGCGTGTGGCCCGCGCCGGCCGCATCTACGTCGAGGGCCGGCACGACGCCGAGCTGGTCGAGAAGGTGTGGGGCGACGATCTGCGCATCGAGGGCGTGGTCGTGGAGTACCTGGAGGGCGTGGACGACCTGCCGGCGATCGTGGCCGACTTCGCACCGGGCCCCGACGCCCGCCTGGGCGTCCTGGTGGACCACCTGGTGCCGGGCAGCAAGGAGTCCCGTATCGCGGCCTCGGTCACCAGCGAACACGCCCTGGTCGTGGGCCACCCCTACATCGACATCTGGGAGGCGGTGAAGCCGTCGTCCCTGGGCATCGAGGCGTGGCCCAGAGTTCCCCACGGCCAGGACTGGAAGAAGGGTGTGTGCAGCGCGCTGGGCTGGCCCTCGGAGAACACGGGCGCGGTATGGCAGGCAATCCTGAAGCGGGTGACCTCGTACAGGGACCTGGAGCCGGAGCTCCTGGGCCGAGTAGAGGAACTGATCGATTTCGTCACGGCCTGACTGGACCCACCTGAAGGGGCGCGGGGCTGTGTCCATTTGCGGCTCCGCCGCGTGGGCGCGACCAGCCCCCACCGGCCCGCACCCGCCCAACGACCTCTCAGTCCACCAGGTCCCGCACCACCGCATCCGCCAGCAGCCGCCCCCGAAGCGTCAGCACCGCGCGCCCCTCGTCGTACGACTCCTGCCACAGCAGCCCGTCCGACAGCGCCCGGCGAGCAGCTCGCAGACCCTCCTCACGGAGCAGATCAAGCGGCACCCCTTCCCGCAGCCGCAGCTCCAGCAGAATCCGCTCGACCCTACGGTCCTCCTCCGAGAGAAGCTCCCGCCCCGCCCCCGGCGACCTCCCCGCAGCCAGCGCCGCCGCGTACGCGCCGGGATGCTTCACGTTCCACCAGCGCACCCCGCCCACGTGCGAGTGCGCTCCAGGACCGGCCCCCCACCAGTCCGCGCCGCGCCAGTACAGCTCGTTGTGGAGGCACCGCCCGGCCTCGGAGGTCGCCCAGTTCGACACCTCGTACCAGTCGAAGCCGGCCGCCGCGAACGCGTCCTCCGCGATCAGATACCGGTCCGCGTGCACGTCGTCGTCGGTCATCGGCACCTCGCCGCGACGGATGCGCCGGGCCAGCTGCGTGCCCTCTTCCACGATCAACGCATACGCGCTGACGTGGTCCGGTCCCGCGCCGATCGCCGCGTCCAGGGACGCCCGCCAGTCGTCGTCCGACTCGCCCGGGGTGCCGTAGATCAGATCCAGGTTGACGTGCTCGAAGCCCGCCGCCCGCGCCTCCGCCACGCACGCCTCGGGGCGCCCGGGCGTGTGGGTCCGGTCCAGCACGCGCAGCACATGCTGCTTCGCGCTCTGCATGCCGAAGGAGATCCGGTTGAAACCGCCCGCGCGCAGGGCCGCCAGATACGACGGGTCCACCGACTCCGGGTTCGCCTCCGTCGTGACCTCGGCGTCCGGCGCGAGGCCGAACTCGTCGCGGATCGCCGCGAGCATCCGTACGAGATCACCCGCGGCCAGCAGGGTCGGCGTACCGCCCCCGACGAACACCGTCCGGACGGGACGCGGGTCGTCCCCGAGGACCTTCCGGGCGAGCCTGATCTCGTCGATCAGGGTGTCCGCGTAGTTGTCGCGGGAGGCGAGGACACCGCCGCTGCCGCGCAGCTCGGTGGCGGTGTAGGTGTTGAAGTCGCAGTACCCGCAGCGGGTCGCGCAGTACGGGACGTGCAGATAGAACCCGAGGGGGCGCTCGGCGGCTCCGGAGAGCGCGTGCGCGGGGAGTGCGCCGTCGTCGGGGACGGGCTCGCCGTCGGGGAGTGCGGAAGGCATGCCTTCCATTGTCCAGTACCCCGCCGGCTACTCGGCCTGGAGCACCAGCAGGGCAAGATCGTCGTCGGGCGGTCGTACGCCGAACTCGTGCACCAGCCGTTTGATGCGCTCGGCGATGAGCGGGGCGGTCAGGCCCGCGCAGCCGGCGAGGGCCTCGGCGAGGCCGTCGCCGTCGTCGAACTGGCGGGAGCCGCTGCGCCGCTCGGTCACCCCGTCGGTGACGCACAGGAGGGTGTCGCCGTGGCGCAGCTCGATGACCTCGCTGGTGTAGACGGCGTCCTCGACGACCCCGAGGAGGGTCTGCGGCTGGGCGACCGTACGGACCCCGCCGTCCGGGCCCAGCAGCAGGGGCAGGGGGTGGCCGGCGGAGGCGAGGGTGACCTGGACGCCGCCGTCGAAGGGCACGAGCTGGCCGAAGAGGAGGGACAGGAAGCGGGTCTGCGGGCCGTCGGCGGCCGCGGCGAGGCCGGCCGGTCCGGCGAAGGCACGGGCGGCGGCGTCGGCGGCCTCGGTGGCGTCGTCGAGGAGGAGCTGGTTGAGGCGGTCGAGGACGTCGGCGACCTCGTACCCCTCGCGGGCCAGCAGCCGCAGCCAGGGCCGGGCCAGGCCGATCACCACGGCCGCCTCCGGCCCCTTGCCCTGGACGTCGCCGATGGCGAAGCACCAGCGGCCGTCGCCGGACGGGAAGAGGTCGTAGAAGTCGCCGCTGGGGCCCGCCTTGTCGCAGGGCTCGTAGACGAGCGCGCTGCTCACCCCGGGGATCTCGGCGACGGCGCCGGGCAGCAGTCCGCGCTGGAGGACGGCGCTGATGGTGGCCTGGCGGGCGTACTGACGGGCGGCGCTGATGGCGAGGGCGACCCGGCGGCCCAGGTCCTCGACGAGCCCGGTGATCTCGTCGGGGAAGCGCAGCAGGCCCGCCCGTCCGATGACCAGCGTGCCGAGCGGGCGGCCGCCGGCGATCAGGCGGTACGCGAGGGCCGCGCCGTGGGTGCCGTGCGGGCCGAGCGCCTCGCCGGGCCAGGGGAAGGAGACGGGCCCCGAGCGCGGCGGGTCGGGAGGTCGCGGCGCCTCCTTCTCCAGGGCCCGGCGCAGATCCTCGATGAGGTTCTCGCTGCCGTGCCAGACGCGGGCCAGCCGCGGCCCCGGCCCGGCGATCGCGTCGGCGCCCCAGCCTCCGACGCCGCCCGCGCCGTCGGTCTCGGCCCCGCGCGGGGAGCCCCAGCGCCCCATGAGCTCGTCCTCCAGCCACACCGCGCACCAGTCGGCCAGCCGCGGCACGATCAGCTGTCCGGCGAGCGCGGCCACCAGGTCCTCGTCGAGCTGTCCGGCGAGCAGGTCGGAGGCCTCGGCGAGGAAGGACAGGGCACCCCGGTTGAGCCACTCCCGGTCGCGTTCGGCGCGCTGGGGTTCGGGCGCGAGGATCTCGGCGACCCGCAGTCCGCGCTCCCCCGGGTACGGGTCGAGGTCGCCGACGGCAGCGCAGCCGTCGTCGGTGAGCCGGGCCCACACGGTCTTGGAGCCGGTGCGGTACGTGATCCCCCAGGACTCGGCGAGGGCGGCGACCAGACGAAGGCCGCGGCCGTACTCCGGTGTGCCGGGGTGGCTTTCCGGCGCGCCGGTGGCGAACTCGCTCCTGTCGTACGGAGGTTCGGGGGCGCCGGCGCGCGGGGCGCGTGAGGGGTGGTGGTCGGTGACCTCCACGACGACCGCGCCGGTGGCCTCCATACGGCAGTCCAGTGCGATGTCGGTGCCCGCGTGGACGACCGCGTTGGTGACGAGTTCGCTGGTCACGATCGTGAGGTCGTCGGTGAGGCGATCGGTGAGCTGTTCGGCGCCGGGCAGGCCGAGTTCGGCCCATTCGGCGAGCGCGGCGCGCAGCAGTGCGCGGGCGGCGCCCGGCGCGTGCGAGCTCCCGGAAAGGGTGGCGTGCGCGCGGGCGCACGGGAGCACGCCGTCGGGCACAGGCGCATCAGAGGCACGGGGATCGCTCTCCCGTTGCGTCGGAATGGCCCCCATGTCCAGCTCCCCGAGCAGTTCGGACGAATACACCTCAGTCGATGCGGACAGAGTGACAGACTGGCTGCGCCCATAAGCGCCGAGTTACCGAAGTGGGCCGCCATGAGTGAGAACAGTGCTACGCGTGTGCTCGAAGACGGACAGAATCAGGACCAGATTCGAGCATCGGATCTGCGTCCGCTGCTCGCCGCGATGACGGCCGCGCGGGACGGGCACTTCTCGAAGGTGCCGGAGACGGGGCACGGCCCCGTCGTGGCCGAGCTGTCCGCGATCTTCAACCAGTTGGTGGACCGCAACGTCCACTTCACCACGGAGGTCCAGCGGGTCAAGCGGGAGCTGGTGCGGCACGGCCGGCTGGACGAGCGGCTCTCGCCGAGCCCCGGTGCCGGCGCCTGGGCCTCCCGGGTCAGCGATGTGAACCAGCTGCTGGACGCCCTGGTCGCCCCGGCCGCCAACGCGACCCGGGTGCTGGACGCGGTGGCCGGCGGCGATCTGACCCAGCGGGTCGACCTGCACGACGGCAACCGCCAGTTGCGGGGCGATCTGCGCCGGCTCGGCCGGGCCGTGAACAAGATGGTCGACCAGTTGTCGCTGTTCACGGGTGAGGTGACCCGGGTCGCCCGCGAGGTCGGCACCGAGGGGCGGCTCGGCGGGCGGGCCAAGGTGACCGGTCTGTCGGGCAGTTGGCGGGATGTGACCGAGGCGGTCAACACGATGGCCTCCCGGCTGACCGCGCAGGTCCGTGACATCGCCCTGGTGACCACGGCCGTGGCCCGCGGTGACCTGACCCGCACGGTCACCGTCGAGGCCACCGGTGAGCTGCTGGAACTGAAGCTGACCGTGAACACGATGGTGGACCAGCTCTCCGCCTTCGCCGACGAGGTCACGAGGGTGGCCCGCGAGGTCGGCACCGAGGGGCAACTGGGCGGACGCGCTCAGGTGCGGGGCGTGAGCGGCGTGTGGAAGGACCTCACCGACAACGTCAACTTCATGGCGTCGAACCTGACTTCGCAGGTCCGCAACATCGCCCAGGTGACGACCGCCGTCGCCAACGGCGACCTGTCGCAGAAGATCACCGTCGACGCGCAGGGCGAGATCCTCGAACTGAAGTCGACCATCAACACGATGGTGGACCAGCTCTCCGCCTTCGCCGACGAGGT
>JABFXD010000682.1 GCA_013361925.1 Streptomyces sp.
GTTCCGGTTCGGCCGGTTCCGGTTCGGCCGGTTCCGGTGCCGCTCGTCGCCGGCGGCGAGCGGCGGACCGCGAACACCGTGGTGTCGTCGGCGAGATGCCCGCCGCTGTGCCGCAGCGTGCCGTCGCGGACATGGGCGACCAGGCGGCGGGGTTCGGTGGCCCGCGGATCGACGGCAACGGCGTCGGCGACCTCGGCGGCGAGCGGGTAGAACCGGCCCTGGGCGTCCCGGGCCTCGGTGACCCCGTCGGTGGTGATCAGCAGCGTCTCGGTGGAGGCGAGGGGGACGCGCTGTACGGGCGGCGGCCCGTCGTCGGAGAGTTCGCCGAGGCCGAGCGGGAGTCCATGGCCGGCCGGCAGGTGCCGTACGCCGTCGGGGCCGACGACCAGCGGGGGCTCGTGGCCGAAGACGACGACGTCCACCACGTCCCGCTCGTCGTCGGGGAAGCCGATCAGGACGGCGGTGGCGAAGCGGTCGCCGTCGTCGCGGCCGAGGGCGGTGAGATGCCGGCCGTGGCGCAGGATGCGGATCTCCAGGCGCTCGGCCACCGTGCCGAGTTCCTCGTGGTACGCCGCCTCTCGGAAGGTGCCGAGCAGGGCCGCCGCCGCCTCCACCGCGCCGAGCCCCTTGCCCTGGACGTCACCGACGAGGACCCGGGTGCCGTGCGGGCCCTGCTGGACGTCGTAGAAGTCGCCGCCGACCCGGGCCTCGACGTCGGCGGCGAGATAGACGGCCGCGTGGTCGAGGCCGCCCCAGTCCGGGGGCAGGGGGCGCAGCACGGTGCGGCGGGTGGTGTCGGCGATGTCCCGCATGTGCAGCAGACGCCGCTCGCCGCGGACCCGGACCGCGCAGGCCAGGACGGCGAGGACACCGCCGACGCCGACCAGGATGAAGTCGGGCAGGGAGCTCTCGTACCGGCTCGGATAGGACGTGTCCGCGACGAAGTACGTCACGAGCGCCAGCACGGCGAAGGCCGCGGTGCCCCACACCCCGCAGATCGCGGCGGCGATACCGGGCACCAGCACCACCCAGGAGATCATCCGGAACTCGCCGGCCGTGTTGAAGTCGATCGCCGTGATCGCGACGAGCACCAGCAGCGGCGGCACCCAGGCGACGCTGTGCCCCCGGATCCGCAGCAGCTGATGGCGGCGCCGGACGTCGTACTCCCCGCCGGGCCCAGGCAGCCGGACGACCGGACCGCGCCGCCGCCCTCCCGTCGGCCTCGGCCCGTGCTTCATGCACGTCAGCGAAGCACGGGGCGACCGGGCCCGCACTCCGACTTGCCAGGCCCCTCTCCCAGGTGTGCTCTGGTAGGCGGGGGCGAGGAGAGAGAGGAGTCCTCTCATGGCTCATGCGGCACCCGCGTCCGGCGGCCCGGTCCGAATGACCGGCGGTTCGCCCGATGTCTTCAGCCCACAGGTCCACCTGGCGGCGCGGTACGGGATTCCCGTCGTCCTGGGGCTCGTCTACGGCTACTGGGCCGCCGCCAACCGGCGCGGCGGCGGCGAGATCACCGGCTGGAACATCCTGTTCGGCTTTGTGACGGCGCTGGCGTTCATCGTGCTGTGCATCGCGGTGGCGACGTTCGCCCCGCTGCTCAAGCGCGAACTGCACTCGCTGGTGAAGTCCGCGTTCGCGGGCGCGGCGGTCGGCTTCCTCTACAGCCAGACCGGCGAGAGCGTGCTGCGGTCCGCGGCGCTCGGACTGGTGGTCACGGCGGGCGTCTTCGCCGTGTTCTTCTACCGCTACTACACGCGCGAGGACGGCGAGGGCAACCGCATCCGCTGACGCCTCGGCGAGCTCGGCAGAAGGGCCCGGCAGCAGCTGCCGGGCCCTTCTGTCTCCCTCTCTCCTCACCCGCCCGGGGCGAGTAGCGAGGACCCGGTCACACTCCAGCTGAAGGAGCCGGAGAAGGTCCAGGTCCCGGAAGCGGAGATGCTCCAGGAGTCGTTCTCGTACGGGTCGTCCCAGTTGGTCCAGGAACCGTCCTTCCACTGGGGACACGGATCGGAGCAGCTCGGCACCCCTTGCCCGCCGGTGTCGACGAACTCGGCGCTCGCCCATCCCTGGGCGCCGACGAGCCAGTACCAGTACGGGTTGCCGTTGACTCTCTGCCCTTGGACCTTGCAGTCCACTCGGTCCTGGCTCCAGGGTGAGAGCTGGTCCACGACGGGCGAGTGTGTGGTGGGCGCGGCTCTCACATTGAGGTCGACGCCGGAGACGATGGTGCCCCAGATCGGACCGCCGGATCCGCCGCCTCCGCCATGTCCGTCGGCGTAGGTCGGCGGGGTGGCGGCTGCGGCCGTGGTGCCCGCTGTCGCGGCGACGAGAGTGCCGCCGGTGAGCAGGGCCGCGGCCAGGGTCCGCAGGGCCGGAGTGGTGCGCATGAATCGGCCTCCTTCTCCCCAGAACCAGGAAACACCCGTTCGGGTGAACCCTCCACCGGAGAGCGGGAGGGCTTGGGGGGACTGGCGTGTGCCTGGGATGTGGCTGGGGTGTGGCGCCGTACGCCCGGATGGAGTCACCCCGCTCGCGGCGGCGTCGCCCACGCCGTTGCCTGGAGAGGTGCGTCCACGCCTTCGCAACGCCCTCTCGGCCACGCTCATCGCCGTGGCCTGTCTGCTCGTGCCGTTCAGTGTGGTGTCGGCCTGGGCGGCGTACTGGGTGACCGTCGAACTGGCCCAGGTCAGGCGTCAACTCACCGACGCCTATGTGCCGTTCGACCTCGCCGGTTTCTGGCTGCCCGTCAGCGCCCTGGTCCTGGCCGCCGCCGGCATCGCGGTCGCCGCCTGCCGACGCCGCGCGGTGACGGCGACCTCGCTGGGCACGGCGCTCGGCGGCGCGCTGCTCGGGCTCGCGGTCGCCCTCGGCCGCCGGATGACCCTCGCCGACCTGCCCGACGACGACCATCGCGGCGCCGCCGGCGTCATCTACGACGCCCTCACGGCCACCCTGCGCACGGTCTCCTGGCTGCTGGTCGCCCTCGGCCTCACAGCGGCCTGCGCGACCTGGCTCACCGCCCGTTACGCGCGACGCCGGCGAGTGTCCGCAGCGCCCGTCGCAGATCCGGCACCGCGGCCGACGCCAGGCCGAGCCTGACCGCGTCCGGCGTCCGGTGCGGGTCCACGGCGAACGCGGGCCCCGGCGTCACGGCGATCCCGTGCGCCGCCGCGGCGGCCGTGAAGGTGTCGGCCCGCCACGGCGCGGGCAGCTCCCACCAGGCGTAATACACCTGCGGATGGGCCCGTACGGCGAACCCGTCGAGCTCCTCGCCGACGATCCGCTGCCGCAGCGCCGCGTCCGCCCGCTTCGCCTCGACGAGCCGCTCCACCACCCCGGCGGCCATGACCCGCACGGCAGCCTCCAGCGCGAACCGGCCCGCACTCCACCCGCCGGACCGGATCGCGGCGGCGACCGCGTCGACCCGGTGCTCCGGTACGACGGTGAACCCGACGGTGAGCCCCGGCGCGACCCGCTTGGACAGGCTGTCGACGACATGGGTGAGGGCGGGGGCATGGGCGGCGAGCGGGGTGGGGCCGTCGGGGTGCAGGAAGGACCAGATGCGGTCCTCCACGACGGGCAGGCCCAAGTGGGCGACGGCCTGGGCGAGTTGCCGCCGTCGCTCGTCGCTCATGGTCAGGGACGTCGGGTTGTGGAGCGTCGGCTGGAGGTAGAGGGCGGAGAGCGGGGCCGTGCGGTGGGCGGCGAGGACGGACTCGGGCAGCGGCCCGTCCGCGTCGGCGGCCAGCGGCACCAGGACGATGCCGAGCCGGGCGGCGATCTCCTTGACCAAGGGGTAGGTGAGCGGCTCGACGCCGACCCGGCCGCCGGGCCGCACGAGGGAGGCGAGGGTGGCGGCGATGGCCTGGCGGGCGTTGCCGGTGAACAGCACGCGGTGGGGTTCGGGGCGCGGGCCGGTGGTCGCGAGGAGGCTCGCCACGGCCTCCCGGGCGGGCGCGGTGCCGGTGGCTGCGGCCGGGAGCAGCGCCTCGGCGAGGACGTCGGGGCGCAGCAGGGGCGCGAGAAGCGGGGCGAGCAGCTCGGACTGCCCGTCCGCGACCGGGTAGTTGAGCTCCAGGTTCACCGACGCGGCACTCGCCCGCTCGATGAGGGCGCGGCCGGCGGGGTCGCTCGGGGCGGCCCGCACGAAGGTGCCGCGGCCGACCTCCCCCACGACCAGGCCCCGCCGTACGAGTTCGGCGTACACCCGTCCCGCCGTCGACCCGGCGATCCCGCGCCGCCGCGCGAACTGGCGTTGCGGCATGAGGCGTTGGCCGGGCTTGAGCCGCCCGGCGGTGATGTCGTCGGCCAGCCGGTCGGCGATGGCCCGATAGTCGTCCACACTTCCCCCACTTGCGCTTGCTGCCGTACCACTCGCGATTGCACCGAGGGCAAAGATCTTATTGCACCGAGGGGTGGAGGCCTCCTAGGGTCGGGATCATGACCGATCCCGCGCCTCTGGTGCTGATCCACGGCCACCCCTTCGACCACACCATGTGGGCCCCGCAGATCGAGGCGTTCTCCGGCGGTCGCCGGGTGATCGCCCCCGACCTGCGCGGCTACGGCACGTCCCCGCTCCTCCCCGGTGTGAGCGGGTTCCCCGAATTCGCCCGCGACATCGCGGCGCTGCTGGACGAACTGCGGGTCCCGGCCGCCGTGCTGGCCGGCCTGTCGATGGGCGGCCAGATCGTCATGGACTTCCACCGCCAGTTCCCCGACCGGGTCCGCGGCCTGGTCCTCGCCGACACGTTCCCGGCACCCGAGACCCCCGACGGGGTCGAAGCCCGCAACGCGATGGCGGACCGGCTGCTGCGCGAGGGCCTCGGCGGATACGCCGACGAGGTGCTGGAGAAGATGGTCGCCCCGTACGCGAGCGCGGAGGTCAAGGCCCACGTCCACCGCATGATGACGGCGACCTCCCCCGAGGGCGCCGCGGCGGCCCTGCGGGCCCGGGCGCTGCGCCCCGACTACCGCGACCTGCTGACCCGGGTGAAGGTCCCGGCGCTGGTCGTGGTCGGCACGGACGACGAGTACACCCCGGTCTCCGACGCGGAGGCGATGCACGCGGCGCTCCCCGACTCCGAGCTGCTGGTCATCTCCGGCGCGGCCCATATGCCGAACCTGGAACGCCCTGAGGAGTTCAACGCGGCGCTGGCGACGTTCCTGACACGGATCGACGGCCGATCGTAGTCTCGGGTCCGTGACGTACCAGTCCATCACGGGGGAAACCGATGTACGCGCGATGCCGGAGAAGCGGGGCGGCAGACGGGCCGGGATCTGGCTCGGCGGGCTGCTGTTCGCCGCCGTGAGCGTGGTCGTCGGCTGTCGTACCGCCGACACGGACGCCCTCACGCCCGTACCGCAGTTGCTGGCCTTTCTGCCGTGGCTGCTGGTGCCGACGGGCTTGGGGCTGCTGCTCGCGCTGCTCGCGCGGTGGTGGGTGGGCCTCGTCTGGGGAGTGGCGCTGCTCGGCCTGCTGGCGTGGTTCATCGAGCCGTACGGGAAGATCAGCGAGCCCGACGGCAAGGTGCTCGCCTCGCTCCGCGTCCTCACCTCCAACGTCGAGTTCGGGCGCGGCACGGGCGCCCTGGTGGACGTCGTGCGCCGGGAGAAGCCGGACGTCGTGTTCGTCCAGGAGTGCGAGTACACCTGCGAGGCGGAGCTGAAGCGGACCCTCGGGGTCGCCTACCCGAACCGGGCGACCGTGCCGGGCGCGGGCTCCGACGGCTCGGAGATCCTCAGCCGCTACCCGCTCAGGGCGGCCTCGGGGATCACGGCGACGATGGGGATGCCGGAAGCGGTGGCGGACGTGGACGGACACGCCGTACGGCTCCAACTCGCCCATCCGATGCCGCCGTTGCCGGGTCAGGTGGACCTGTGGAAACGGGAGCTGGGGTCGCTGCGGGAGTTCGCGGCACGGCACGCGGACGCACCGCTGCTTCTCGCCGGTGACTTCAACGCCTCCCAGGACCATGCCGCGTTCCGCCGCATCCTCGACGCCGGTCTCCGCGACGCCGCGCGTCTGGCCGGCCACCCCCGCACCCCGAGCTGGCCGGCCCGCACCGCCCCGACGCTGGGCGCGCAGATCGACCACGTCCTGGTGTCGGCGGACTTCTCCTGTGCGCGGGCCCGTTTCCTGGACCTGGCCGACACCGACCACCGGGCGCTGCTGGTGGAGCTGGACCTGCACCAGGGCGGATGACGTGTAATAGGCCCATGTCCAGAGAGTTCCCCATCGGCCTCACCCCTCCCGACTGGCTGGTCAGGAACCTCCGGTCCCAACCGGCCCCGGTCAACTGGGCGGCCGTGGCCCGCGCCTCGATCGCGATGACCCTGCCACTGGCCGTCGGCCTGGCCATGGGCAAGGTGGAGTACGGCGCCCTGGCCTCCATGGGCGCCCTGTCCGGCGTCATCGGCGACACGGCGGACGCGTACCGCATGCGCATCCTCAACATCGCGATCCCGCAGCTGTTCGGGGCGGTGGGCGTGACGGTGGGCTCACTGGTGTTCGGCGAGGGATGGCTGGCGGTGGCCGTGGTGACGCTGGTCGCCCTGCTCTCCGGGATGATCTCGACGATCGGCGCGGTGGCGTCGGTGTCAGGGCTCCTGCTGCTGCTGAACTCCGTCGTCGGAGCGGGGCTGCCGATGCCGGGCGAGTGGTGGCTGGCACCGCTGCTGATGACCGGCGGCGGCCTCCTGGTCCTCGCCCTGGCGCTGCTGGCCTGGCCGCTGCGGTCCGGCGTGCCGGAACGGTCTGCGGTGGCGGCCACGTACCGCACGGTCGCGACGCTGATGGCGGCCTGCGGCAGGGAGGAGTACGACGAGGCCCGCCACACCGTCACCCAGTCCCTGAACCAGTCGTACGACCTCATCCTCGCCCGGCGCGCCCGCCACCACGGCCGAAGCCCCGACCTGACCCGGCTGCTGGCGCAGCTGAACGCGATCACGCCGGTGGTGGAGGCGGCCCCGGCGGCACACGTCACGGGCGAACCGCTCCCGCCGGAGGTCCACGAGGCAGTACGCCACCTCGCCGACGCGGTGGAGACGGGCTACAAGGGCCCGATAGCCCTCCACCTGCCCACCCCCACCTCGGAGACGACCCGCGCGGTGGACCACGCCCTACGCCACGCGGCGGAGGTGGTCAGGACCCCGGACGTCGACCCCGCCGGCCTCGACGACCGCCTCGGCCGCCCGGCGGCGCTGCGCGTCCGCGCGGCACGGGCGACCCGCAACGTGGCGCTGTCGGCGGCGTCCTGGCGCTACGGCCTGCGCCTGGCCCTGTGCATCGGCGTGGCCCAGGTCCTGGTCTCGATCCTCCCGGTGCCCCGCTCGTACTGGGTGGCCCTGACCATCACGTTCGTCCTGAAACCGGACTTCGGCTCGGTCTTCTCCCGTGCGCTGCTCCGCGCGCTCGGCACGGTGGCGGGCCTGGTGATCGCTGCGGCGGTCCTGGCGGAGGTGCCGAGGGGCTGGTGGGACATCCCGGTGATGCTGCTCCTGGCCCCCCTGATCCCCGCGCTCACCCCCCGGGGCTACGGCTACCAGACAGCCGCGATCACCCCGGTGATCCTGCTCCTCTCGGACATCCTGAACCACCAGGGCACGGCCCTCCTCATGCCCCGCCTCCTGGACTCCCTGATGGGCTGCGGCATCGCCCTGATCGCGGGTTACCTGCTCTGGCCGGAGAGCTGGCACACCCGCGTCGGCGACCGCCTGGCGAAGGCGGTGGACGACACGGCGACGTACGTGGAATCAGCCTTCGGCGGCGACCCGACGGACCCCCCGTCCCGAGCCCGCATGCGCCGCGGCCTCTACCGCGACCTCTCGGTCATCCGCACGGAATTCCAACGCGCCCTGACCGAACCCCCACCCACCGGCCGCCGGGCTGCGGCCTGGTGGCCCCTGGTGGTGGCGGTGGAACGCATCGTCGACGCGACGACAGCGGCCCGAGTCCGCACCAAACACGGCGCACCCCTCCCGTCGGAGGCGGAGGTGACCCAAGTAGTCCTGCAACTGCGCGAGTTGGCGGAGGGAGTCCGAGAAGCGGAAACCCTCTACGCGGTCCGCACAGACCTGACAGGCCCCTCGGAAAGCGTCCTGGAACCCCTACGCCAGGAACTGGCAGCGGCCCGGGCCATCGCTTCACCGCGGTGACGGAACCGGGCCCCTGAATCAGCCGAAGAACTTTCGCCACCCGCGGCTGCTTTGAGGACGCGGACCGAAGAACCGGTCCGGGTCCACGAGGTCCACTCCCCCTCCGGACCCGGCTTCAACGTCTACGCCTGCCCGCAGTGCGCCCCGC
The DNA here is from genome assembly GCA_013361925.1 of Streptomyces sp. GTDB lineage: Bacteria > Actinomycetota > Actinomycetes > Streptomycetales > Streptomycetaceae > Streptomyces. The sequence continues at coordinate 8,303 of JABFXD010000682.1, forward strand.
ATTACCCGCCCCTGACCGA
>JABFXD010001071.1 GCA_013361925.1 Streptomyces sp.
CTCGACCATCCCGAGGTGTTGCGCACCCAGCTGACGGCCTTGGCGAAGGCCGCTGAGGGGCTGCCTGTCTACCTTGAGGTCATGGCCCCGATGGTGGCGGACCGTACGGATGCCAAGGCGTTCGCCGACGCCTGTCGTGAAGCGGGGCTGCGGGCGAAGTTCGGCGCGATGGTCGAGATCCCGTCGGCCGCGCTGCGGGCGCGCTCGATTCTGCAGGAGGTCGAGTTCCTGTCGCTGGGGACCAACGACCTCGCGCAGTACACCTTCGCCGCGGACCGCCAGGTGGGTGCGGTGTCCCGGCTGCAGGATCCGTGGCAACCCGCGCTGCTCGACCTCGTGGCGCTGTCCGCGGAGGCGGCGAAGGCCGAGGGCAAGAGCTGTGGTGTGTGTGGTGAGGCCGCGTCCGACCCGCTGCTCGCGTGTGTGCTGACCGGTCTGGGTGTCACCTCCCTTTCCATGGGTGCGGCGTCGATTCCTTATGTACGGGCGACGCTGGCGAAGTACACGCTGGCGCAGTGCGAGCGTGCCGCTGCTGCCGCGCGGGCGGCGGACAGTGCCCATGAGGCGCGCAACGCCGCCCAGGCGGTGCTGTCCGGCGAGTAGTCAGGCGGCCGATCGCGCGTCGTTGATCTGGGAGGGGCGCTCCACCTTCGGGTGGGACGCCCCTCTCGCGTTCAGTGACGGTGTCCTGGCTTCGGGCCCGCCGGTCCGAGGTCGGGCGGTACGCAGTAGTCGACGTCGGACTCCGGCGAGATGAGGTCGCCGGATTCGATGTCGGTGCAGTAGGCGTCGAACACCTCGCCCGCGGTGAGGGGCTCAAGGCCTTCGCCGCGCAGCCGCCAGCCGTAGATCCGGTCGGTGGTGCCGGGTGCGCTGGTGCGCATGACGAGGCCGCCGGGGCTCTGGGTCGCGAGGCCGAGGGCCAGGACGGTGGTGAATTCGAGGGCTTCGGCCTCGTCCAGCCGGGTGGCTCCGTCGGCGTCCATGTCCGCGTGGAGGACGGAGACGAGTGTTTCCGGCGCTCCCGACACACTGCAGACGAGATGGTGGTTGCCCCGTGGGGCGGTGTCGAGGATCCGGGCGAGGAGGCCGGAGGCCCAGGTGAAGGCTGCTCGGCCGATGTCCTCGCCGCAGGAGGCGCAGGCGCCGAGGCGGGCCAGGAGTGTCGAGGCGTACTCCCAGGTGGCCTGGCGGACCGCCTCGTCGATCAGATCCGGGACGAGGTCGGTCAAGGGGCGGCCGTCGTACGGAACGGTCGGGCCCGTGGCGGCGAGTTCGGCGGTGAAGCGGGTGCGGCTGGACGCGATGTCGGGGTCGAGGCCCGTGTCCGCGCAGAAGTCGGCGTACTCCTCGGGGTCGAAGAGGGCGACTGTGGTGTGGCTGCCCTGGGAGGCGCGGGTGCGGAGGAGTGCTTCCACCTGTTGGAGATAGCGGGTGTGGTCGTCGAAGGTGAAGCTTCGGTAGCGCCGCATGGCCCGGAAGTCGTGTTCGTCGGTGAGCAGGCCGATGGTGCCGGCGATTTCGCGGCGCAGGACGCGTCGCATGGTCTGGTGGTCTGTGTGCGCCATTTTTCCCCCTGTGCACAGTCGATCAATGCTCACTCACAGTAACCGGCGGCACTGACAACGGGGGTGGGCTGGGGATGCCGCCGTCGGCATGCTGTGTCGGCGGCGGCATCGGGTCAGGCGCGTTTGCGGGCCAGGTCCTCGTAGAAGTGGAGCAGGTCGAGGTTGTCGATGGAGCCCGGGTTGACGGCCTTGTCGAGGGGGGTGCCCTGGAGGAGGCGCTTGACGGGGACCTCGATGCGCTTGCCGGTGAGGGTGTGCGGGATGCCGGGCACTTCGATGATCTCGTCGGGGACGTGGCGTGGTGAGAGCTGTTCGCGGATGGTCTGTCTGATGCGGCCGAGCAGGGCCTCGTCGAGGGCGGTGCCGGGGGTCAGGTGGACGAACAGGGGCATCCAGTAGCCGCCGTCGGGCTGTTCGATGCCGATGACGAGGGATTCCTTGATCTCCGGGAGGCGTTCGACGGCTTCGTAGATGTCGGCCGATCCCATGCGTACGCCTTGGCGGTTGAGCGTCGAGTCGGAGCGGCCGTGGATGACGACGGAGCCGCGGGAGGTGATGGTGATCCAGTCGCCGTGGCGCCACACGCCGGGGTACGTGTCGAAGTAGCTGTCGTGATAGCGGCTGCCGTCGGGGTCGTTCCAGAAGTGGATCGGCATGGACGGCATGGGGTTGGTGACCACGAGTTCGCCGACCTCGTCGGTGAGGGGAGCGCCGTTGGGGTCCCAGGACTGGAGGTCGGTGCCGAGGCCGGCTGCCTGGAGTTCGCCGATGTGGACGGGAAGGGTGGGTACGGCTCCGGCGAAGCAGGAGCAGACGTCGGTACCGCCACTGACGGAGGCGATCCAGAGGTCGTCGCGGACCTCGTCGTGCAGCCAGCGGAATCCGTCGGGAGGCAGGGGTGAGCCGGTGGTGGCCACGCACTGCACCTTGGAGAGGTCGAAGTCGCGGCCGGGGTGGACGCCTGCCTTGCGGCAGGCCATGACGTACGCGGCCGAGGTGCCGTAGAGCGTGGCGCCCGTGCGTTCGGCGATCCGCCATTGCGCGCCGGTGTCCGGGTAGCCGGGGCTGCCGTCGTAGAGGACGATCGTCGTTCCGGTGAGCAGGCCGGAGACGAGGAAGTTCCACATCATCCAGCCGGTCGAGGTGTACCAGAAGAAACGATCCTCGGGGCCGAGGTCGCAGTGCAGGCCGAGTTGCTTCAGGTGTTCGACGAGGATGCCGCCCTGCGACTGGACGATGGCCTTGGGCAGGCCGGTCGTGCCGGAGGAGTAGAGCACCCACAGGGGGTGGTCGAAGGGCACCTGCTCGAAGACGGGTTCGACGTCGGCGCTGGTCAGGGCGGTCCAGTCGAGGGCGCCTTCGGGGGCCTCGGTGCCGAGCAGGGGGATGTGGACGACCGCTCGCAGGGTGGGCAGTTCGCGGCGGAGTTCGGCCACGATGTCGCGGCGGTCGTGTTCCTTGCCGCCGTAGCGGTAGCCGTCGACGGTGAACAGGACGACGGGTTCGACCTGCTGGAAGCGGTCGAGGACGCTACGGGCGCCGAAGTCGGGGGCGCAGGACGTCCAGACACCGCCCACCGCGGCCGTGGCGAGGAGGGCGACGACGGCCTGCGGGATGTTGGGGAGGTAGCCGCTGACCCGGTCGCCGGGGCGTACGCCGAGGGCGCGGAGTTCGGCGGCGAGGGAGCCGACCTGGCGGCGTAGTGCGGACCAGGTGACGGGGCGTGGTTCGTGGGTTTCGTCGACATACAGGAGGGCCGGTTCGTCCGCGCGGGTGGTGGCCGCGCGCAGGGCGTGCTCGGCGTAGTTGAGGGTCGCGCCGGGGAACCACTGGGCGCCGGGCATCGAGCGGTCGCCGAGCACGCGCGCGTAGGGGGTGGAGAACCGTACGTCGAACCATTCCGTGACGGCTTTCCAGAACGTGTCCAGCTCGTCGACGGACCAGCGGTGCAGCGCGGGATAGCCGCCCTCGGAGGGGGCGCCGTGGTGTTCGGCGGCCCAGGCCTGGAACCTGGTGACCTGTGCCCGTGCGATACGTTCCGGATCGGGCTGCCAGAGCGGCTGAGGGTTCACGGTCGACATGGGGCGGCTCCCGGACTGTGCGCGTCGTGTGCGTCGTCCGCGCACGGGCGGGGGTGTGCGCGTGACGCGGATGACACGGACGATGCCATGTGATCGACTTCTGCACCAGGGTGCGCCCCACATAGTCCGTGTCGTGAAGATGTGGTCCCGGCACGGGTGAACGGAAGTTGAACGACACGCGCGCGTGGGGCGCTCAGTGGCAGGGTGAACAGCATGAACGGTCGTGACCTGGTGCGTTCGATGAAGGCGGTCGGTTCGGCGGGGGCGGCCCAGAGGTTGCGTACCGTGCGGGCGGCTTGGCGTACCCGGCGTGCCGATGCCATGGGGCTGCCGACGCGTGGTGCGGAGCGTGCGCGGGTGCCGGGTCCGGTTCTGGAAGCGGAGCCGGGGCCGGGGGGTGGTGTGGTCCGGTTCAGCCGTTCCGAGCTGCGGATCACGGTGGCCGTGAACGGGGCCGTGTTCTGGGGGTGGGACGCGGCCGGTCCCGAGCCGTCGTACGCGTTGGCGGGCCGGTGTCCGGAGCCCGATCCGCGGGCGGTGCTGGAGCCCGACAAGGACGGTGGCTGGCGGGTGGTCGCCGAGCGGGCGACGGTCGTCGTCTCGCGTCACGGGGCGGTGGAGGTGCAGACACCCGGTGGTGTGACCCTGCGCCGGGATCTGCCGCCGCGCTGGTGGGAGCCGGTCGGTGGGGGTGCGGGGCGTTGGATGCAGCGGTCGGAGGTGTCCGCGGACGCGCGTTTCTTCGGCCTGGGCGGGCGGGCCTCGGGGCCACGGCTGCGCGGTGGCACGTACCGGCTCTGGAACACCGACCCCGGTCGGGCCTTCGGTCCCGGCGACGATCCGCTGTACCTCACGATGCCGGTGCAGTTGGTGGTGGCCGACGCGGCGACTCATCTGGTGTTCCACGACACCTCGTGGGACGGCACGGTGACGTTGCGCGAGGGCGAGGAGGGGGCCGGTTCGGGACATGACCGGCCCGGAACGAGCGAACTGCGGATGAGCGGCGGTCCCCTGCGTTGCTGGGTGATGGTCGGTACCCCCGCGCGCGTGCTGCTCGCCTGGGCTTCCCTGACGGGTGCGCCGGCGCTGCCGCCGGCCTGGGCGCTGGGTCACCAGCACGCGCGGTGGGGGTTCGGGAGTGAGCAGGAGGTGCGGCGGATCGTCGCGGGGTATCAGGACCGCGACCTGCCGCTGGACGCCGTTCATCTCGACATCGACCACTACGACGAGCATCAGGTGTTCACGGTCGACCAGGAGCGTTTCCCGAAGCTGCCGCAGCTCGCCGAGGATCTGCGTCGGGACGGGGTGCGGCTGGTCTCGATCGTCGATCCGGCGGTGCGGGCCGAGCCGGGCAATGCCGTGTACGAGTCCGGCACGGTCGTGGACGCGTTCGTCCGGGACGCGGCGGGGCAGCTGGTGCGGGGCGAGGCGTGGGCCGGGGAGTCGGTCTTCCCGGACTTCACGCACGCGCGCGTGCGTGAGTGGTGGGGTGGCCTCTACAAGGAGCGGCTCGCGCAGGGCTTCTCGGGGTTCTGGCACGACATGAACGAGCCCACCTCGTTCACGGCGTTCGGGGAGCCGACGTTGCCGCGTTCGGCCCGGCACGCGCTGGAGGGGCGCGGCGGTGACCATCGTGAGGCGCACAACGTCTACGCCCTGTGCATGGCACGGGCCGCGTACGAGGGTGTGCGGGAGCTGGCCCCGCAGGAGCGGCCGTTCGTCTTCTCGCGGTCCGGGTGGGCCGGCCTCCAGCGCTACGGGGGCACGTGGTCCGGCGATGTGGCCACGGGCTGGCCCGGGTTGCGGGCGTCGCTGGCGCTGGTCATGGGTCTGGGGCTGTGCGGGGTGCCGTACTCGGGTCCGGACGTGGGCGGCTTCGACGGGAGTCCGTCGCCGGAGCTGTATCTGCGCTGGTTCCAACTGGGCGCGTACCTGCCGCTGTTCCGCACGCACGCGAGTCTGCGGGCCGGCCGCAGGGAGCCGTGGGAGTTCGGTCCCGAGGTGTTGGAGCACGCGCGCGTGGCGCTCCTGGAGCGTCGGCGGCTGCTGCCGTACTTCATGACGCTGGCGCATCTGGCGCGGCGCACCGGGACGCCCTATGTGCGGCCGTTGTGGTGGGGCATACCGGAGGACCGTGCGCTGCGCGACTGTGAGGACGCCTTCTTGCTGGGTGACTGCCTGCTGGTGGCGCCGGTGCTCGATCCGGGTGCGGACCGGCGGGCGGTGCAGCTGCCGCGGGGCCGCTGGTACGACACGGTCACGGGCCGGGCGTACGACGGGCCGGGGCAGATTCTGGTGGACGCCCCTTTGTCGCGGATTCCGGTGCTCGCGCGTGCGGGTGCCGTCCTGCCCGTTCGGGGGGAGGACGGCGGTCTTGAGCTGGAGGTGTGGGCGCCGGCACGGGGGCGGACCGGTGGTGGGCTGGTGGTGCCGGACGCGGGTGACGGGTGGGACGAGCCGGAGATCGAGCGGTACGTCGTCCGGTGGCAGGGCCGGCGGGTGGTCGTCGAGCGGGAGGGTGAGGACGGCGTGAGCGCGCCGCCTCACCCGGTGCGTGTGCGGGGTGTCGAGGAGCGCTGAGGCTCAGACGTAGCGGCCCTCGAACCAGGACCGTACGGCCCGTGTGTGCAGGGGGAAGGCGAGCTCCTCCGGCCTGCGCAGGAGGTGCCAGCCTTCTGTCTCGTCCGTCGCGGCGGACGCGGGCAGGCTCTCGGCCGGGCGCTCGGGCAGGGACCCGAACAGCAGGAGGTGGCCGTCGGGCGAGCTCATGGCGTCGACCAGGCGTACGTCGCGGCTCGCCGCGTCGATGCCGGTCTCCTCCTTGAGCTCGCGGACGACGGCCTGGCGCCAGTCCTCGCGGTCGTCGACGTAGCCGCCGGGCAGTGCGATGCCCCCGCGCGCGGGGGCGACGGTACGGGTGATGACGACGAGGCTTGCGCCCTTGGTGTCGTACACGGGTTGGAGGGCCACCGCGACCGGGAGCGGGTTGCGGTAGGCGACGGCGGCGCACACGGGGCAGGTGCGGGGCCAGCCGGAGACGCCCTCTCCGAAGGGCGCTCCGCAGCTCGAACAGTGTGAGTCGGGCGCGGAGTTGGGGGTGGGGTGTTGAGTTTCGGACACGCGGCGGACTGTATCCGATCATCGGAGGAGCGTCTTCCGGGGGCGGCTCAGCGTGTGCCTGAAAGGGACTTCCAGGCCACCGGGAAGTCGAAGTAGGTGTCCGGGTAGGGCTCGGGCTTGTACGTGTAGTGCCACCATTCCTCGGCCAGGTTCACGAAGCCGAGGTCTTCCAGGGTGGACTTGAGCAGCAGCCGGTTGGCGCGCTGTGCGCCCTGGATGCGCGGGTCGAGGGTGTGGGCGAGGGTGTCGAAGCAGTCGAATCCGGTGCCCATGTCGACGGAGTTGTCGGGGAAGCGCTGGTCCTGGGGCGCGTAGCAGGGGACCAGGGTCTCGCCGGGGTGGTAGGGCCTGGTGGGCAGCGCGGGGAGCCGCACGATGGTGAGGTCCATGGTCGAGCCGCGGCTGTGGCCGGACTTCTCCGCGATGTACCCGTCGGCGAACAGCCGGGTCTTGTCGACGTTCGGGTAGAACTCGCCCTTCATGGCCTGGTCGTCGAGGTCCTCGGCCCAGCGGACGAAGTGGTCGACCGCGCGCTGGGGGCGATAGCAGTCGTACACCTTGAGGCTGTAGCCCTGCTTCAGCAGTTTCGCCTGGGCCTTGTGGAGTGCTGCGGCGGCGGGGCGGGTGAGGATGCAGAGGGGCTGCCGGTAGCCGTCGATGTGCTCGCCGACGAAGTTGTGCGCGGTGAAGTAGCGCATCTCCTGGATGATCGTGGGGTCCACGGTTCTCAGCGCCACGAAGTCCGAGGGCGCCTTGGGTTCCGGGGTCGCCCGGGCGGTCGTGGAGACGGCGGTCACGGTCAGCAGGGCGGCGAGTGCGGTGCCCAGTCCGCGCAGTGCGCGTGAGAGTCGGGTCATGCCTCTGCCTCTGCCCATCTCAGGTCTCCCGTGACACACTTCTGACGTTCCGTCAGATCGGCTGTCGGGGAGGAATCTTGTCGCGTTCACGCACTCCTGTGGTCGAGGGATGGTTCGGCGGCGAGGGAGATTCGTTTCGCCTGCTGGGCACCCGCTGCTCCGCCTGCATGTCGGTCTTCTTCCCCCGCGAGGACGTGCACTGCCGCAATCCGCGGTGCTCCGGCGGCGAGTTGATGGAGGTCCCCCTGTCGCGGCACGGGCGCGTGTGGTCCTACACGGACGGCCGGTACCGACCTCCGTCACCCTATGTGACCGATCCGGAACTTCCGTGGGAGCCGTACGCGTTGATCGCTGTGGAGCTGGCAGAAGAGCGGATCGTGGTTCTGGGGCAGGGGGTGCCAGGGCTGACCGTCGCCGATCTGGCGGTGGGCATGGAGGTGGAGCTCGTGCCCGGGGTGCTCCATGAGGACGTGGAGACGGTGTGGACGACCTGGCAGTGGCGGCCGACGAAGGGGGTGAGGGCATGACCGGTGAGGTGGCGGTGCTGGGTGCGGGCATGCATCCCTGGGGCAAGTGGGGGCGCGGCTTCGTCGAGTACGGGGTGGCGGCGGCCCGCGCGGCGCTCGCCGACGCCGGAGT